>JAFWJI010000090.1 GCA_017511585.1 Mycoplasmataceae bacterium | reverse complement strand
CTATTAGAAGATCAAAAAATTTATGAATACATTAATAAATTTACAAGAGAATATGAGATTGGTAAAGTTGAAATAAGAAGAACTCAAAATAATAAAGTAACAGTTTTTATTCATACAGCAAAACCAGGTGTTGTATTAGGTCAAGAAGGTTCTAATGTAAAAGCGTTAGAAAAAAATATTCAAAAATTTGTAAGAAATAAAAAATTAGATTTAAATATTGAAGTAATAACAATAGAAAAACCTTCTTTAAGTGCTAAATTATTAGCAGAAGACATTGCTATTAAATTAGAAAATCGTGGTTCTTTTAGAAATGCCCAAAAACAAGTTATTCGTGATGCAATGAAAGCTGGAGCATTAGGAATAAAAACCAAAGTTAGTGGTCGTTTAAATGGTGTTGATATGGCCAGATCAGAAGGTTATTCTAAAGGTGAAATGAAATTACATACTTTAAGACAAAATGTTGATTATGCAACAGCAACAGCAAGAACTACTTATGGTGCTATTGGTGTTAAAGTTTGATTATCGATTGGAAATGTGAAAGAAGGTGGTAAGTAATGTTACAACCAAAAAGAACAAAACATCGTAAAACATTTAGAATTCATCATGACAAAGGTAAAGCATTTAGAGGGAATAAAGTTTCTTTTGGTGATTTTGGTTTACAAGCTAAATCATCTGCTTGAATTAGCGCAAGACAAATTGAAGCAGCAAGGATTGCAATAACACGTAGAATGGGACGTGAAGGACAAGTTATTATTAGAATTTTCCCACATTTATCATTAACTTCTAAACCAATCGGTGTTCGTATGGGTAAAGGAAAAGGGAACCCAGAAAAATGAGTTTCTGTTGTTAAAGAAGATACCATGATGTTCGAAGTAAAAGGAGTAAGTGAAGAAATTGCAAAAGCTGCTCTAAAACTTGGAGGATACAAACTTCCAGTTAAAGTAAAAATTTTGTCAAAAGAAGAATCGAACTTTAAGAATGGTGGTAAATAATGAAATTCAAAGACTTAGAGAAAAAAACAGTTAGTGAATTAAATGAATTACTAAATGATTTAAGAGCAGAATCATTTACCTTAGGATGAAAAAATAAAACACAACAACAAGATCAAACTCATAAAATAAGATTAGTAAAAAGAGATATAGCAAGAGTTCTTACAGCATTGAAACAATTAGAATTAACAAATAGCATTAACATAAAATCATCAACTAAAACTAAAACAACAATTAAAGAAGGAGACAAATAATGGAACAACAAGTTAGAGTTAATAATCGTAAATCATTAAATGGTCGTGTTGTTTCAACTAAAAATAAAAAAACAATCGTTGTTGCAGTTGATATTTATGTTAAACATAAGTTGTATGGAAAACGTTTTAGAAAAACTAAAAAATTTGCAGCTCATGATGAAAAAGAAGAAGCTAAAGTTGGAGATATTGTAAAAATAACATCAACAAGACCATTTTCAAAAACAAAAACATTCCGTTTAGAAAAAATAAGAGAACATGTGAAAGAAGGTAACTAATGGTTTTAGAACAGTCAAGATTAGTTGTTGCAGATAATTCCGGTGCTAAAGAAGTTGGATTAATTAGAAACATTGGTGGTTCTGTTAAAAAAACTTCTAACATTGGAGATGTAATAGTTTGTTCTGTTAAAAAAGCATTACCTAGCGGAATGGTTAAAGAAGGTCAAGTTGTAAAAGCTGTTATTGTAAGATCGAAATATGGAATAAAAAGAAAAGATGGTTCTCACATAAAATTTGATGATAATGCAGTAATTATTATTAAAGAAGATGGTACTCCACGTGGAACAAGGATATTCGGACCAGTGGCTCGTGAATTAAGAGAAAAAGGATATTTAAAAATTGTTTCTTTAGCCCCAGAGGTTATTTAAGAAAGAGGTAATTATGAAGTTAAGAAAAAATGATGAAGTAGTAATTATTTCTGGAAAAGAAAAAGGTAAAGTTGGTTTTATTACAAAAATTGATAAAAAAAACAGTAGAGTTTTTGTTAAAGATATCAATATTGTTATCAAACATCGTAAACCTTCACAACAAAATAATGAAGGATCAATTGAACAAAAAGAAGCTCCAATTCACATTTCAAATGTTGCATTAAAATCAAAAGAATCTAAAAAAGGAAGTCCAATAGCAACAAGAATTGGATATAAAATAACAAAAGATAAAAAAGTTAGAGTTGAGAAAAAAACAGGAAAGGAAATTTAATATATGAAATCATCTTTGCAGATTAAATATGAAAAAGAAATAGTTCCTGTTTTAATGAAAAAATTTAATTATACTTCTGTTATGGAAGTTCCTAAAATCGAAAAAATAGTTATCAATATGACAGCTGGTAAAGAAGTGTCAAATTCTAAAGCTATTGAAGAAGTTCAAAATGAATTGATGTTTATAACAGGACAAAAACCATTAACTGTTATTGCTAAAAAATCAAATGCTTCTTTTAAGTTACGTGAAGGTATGCCTATGGGTGGAAAAGTAACAATGAGAAGAGAAAGAATGTGAACTTTTTTAAATGAATTAATTAATGTTTCTATTCCTCGTATCCGTGATTTTAGAGGAGTTAATCCTAAAGCATTTGATGGACGTGGTAATTATTCTTTAGGTATTAAAGAACAAATAATTTTTCCAGAAATTTCTTTTGACAAAATTAGAAGAATTAAAGGTTTAGATGTAATTATTGTAACTACAGCAAAAACAGACGAAGAATCTTTTGAATTACTAAAATTATTAGGTATGCCTTTTGTTAAAGTACAAAGTACAAATAATAGATAATGGCATTTATTAGAATGAAGGAAAAAATATGGCAAAAAAATCATTAAAAGTGAAAGCTGAAAAACATCCAAAATTTTCAACAAGAAAATATACTAGATGTAAATTATGTGGTAGACCACATGCAGTTTTAAGAAAATTTCAAATTTGTAGAATTTGTTTTAGAAATTTAGCACATGAAGGAAAAATTCCTGGTGTAAAGAAAGCGAGTTGATAGTATATGGCATTTGTTAGTGATCCAATTTCAGATATGATAGTTCATATCAAAAATGCAAACGCAAGAAAACATAAAACAGTTTCTATGCCTCATTCAAAATTAAAAATGAAAATATTATCTATTATTAAAAATGAAGGGTATATCGAAGATTTTAAAGAAATTGATTTAAAAAACAATAAAAAAGAAATTTTAGTAACTCTAAAGTACAAAGGTAATGAAAGAGTAATTACAAATATCAAAAGAATATCAAAACCTGGTTTAAGAGTTTATGTTCCTGTAGAATCAATTCCTTCTGTTCAATCAGGTTTTGGAATAGTAATAATGTCAACTTCAAAAGGACTTTTAACTGATAAAGAAGCTAGAAAGGAAAATGTAGGTGGCGAAGTTATTGCCTACGTTTGATAATTAAAGGAGAAATAATGTCAAGAGTTGGAAATCGTATTCTTACAATCCCTTCTGGAGTTACTTTAGAAAATAATCAAAACTTAGTAATTGTAAAAGGTCCTAAAGGTGAATTAAAAAGACAATTTTCTCCATTAATTTCAATAAAAGTTGAAGATGGAAAAATAACTACAGTTAGAGCAAATGAAGAAAAACATACAAAACAATTACATGGTACAACAAACTCTTTATTAGCTGGAATGTTAAAAGGAGTAAGTGAAGGATTTGTTAAAAAATTATTAATTAAAGGTGTTGGATATAAAGCAGCATTAATGGGTGATAAAGTAGAAATTTATGCTGGTTATTCACATCCATATTTAATTCAAATACCTTCAGATTTAAAATTAGAAATTCCTAAACCAACAGAAATGACAGTTTCTGGTATTGATAAACAAAAAGTTGGTGAATTTGCTGCAATTTTAAGAAAAGTTAGAAAACCAAATGTTTACTCTGGAAAAGGTATTATGTATGAAGATGAAGTGATTAGAAGAAAAGAAGGAAAGGCAGCATCTAAGTAGTTAAATTATGAAAAAAGAATCAAGAAATAAAGCTAGATTGAAAAAACATTTAAAAATTAGACAAAAAATAAATGGAACAAGTTCAAAGCCAAGACTTTCTATTTATAAATCACATCAAAATTTTTATGCTCAATTAATCGATGATTCAAAAGGGATCACATTAGCAAGCGCTTCTACAGTTAATGATAAAAATTACAGTGGAAACATTGAAGCAGCAAAAAAATTAGGACATACATTTGGTAAAAAAATTAAAGAATTAAAAATAAAAGAAATTGTTTTTGATAGATCAGGATATATTTATCACGGTAAAGTTAAAAGTTTTGCAGAAGCAATTAGAGAAGAAGGAGTTAAGTTTTAATTATGTTATTTAACGAAGAAGAAAAAAACGACAATTTAGAAATCAATAAAGAAAATAGTGATTCAGAAGAACAAAAAGCTTCTGGTACTGTTGAAGTTGTTGGCGACAAAAAACAAACTCGTTCACCAAAAACAAAAGAACATTTTGCAAAAAACGAAACTGAATTTAACAAAAACAAAAAACAACAACAGGCAGCAAGAACTAATAAAGTTGAAAAAAAACAAATGGAATTCGAAGATAGAATCATCGATATTGCTCGTGTTACAACTGTTGTAAAAGGTGGTAGAAGATTTTCTTTTTCAGCAGTAGTTGCTATTGGTAATAAAAAAGGAAAAGTTGGTTTAGGACATGGTAAAGCTAACGAAGTTCCAGATGCTATTAAAAAAGCATTTAAAAATGCAGAAAACAATTTAATCGAAGTTCCTATTATTAATAAATCAACTATACCTCATGAAATTACCGCAAAATATTTGGCATCTAGAGTAATTTTAAAACCTGCTCCTAAAGGAAAAGGAATTGTTGCTTCAGGTACAGTTAGAACAGTTGTTGAATTAGCAGGATATACAGATATTTATACAAAATCTTATGGTTCAAGAACTAAACAAAATGCAGCAAAAGTTGTTATTAAAGCATTGCAACAATTAAAAACTGTTGAAAAACTAGCTTCTTTAAGAGATGTTAGTGTTGAACATATTCTTAAAAAATAAAGGAGAAGATTATGAAATTACATACTCTTAAAGCTAATCAAGGTGCTAGAAAAGATAAACATCGTGTTGGTCGTGGACATGCTGCTGGAAAAGGAAAGCAAGCAGGTAAAGGACAATCTGGACAAAATAAACGTCATGGTCATAGACCAGGATTTGAAGGTGGGCAAACACCATGATTTAGAAGATTACCAAAAAGAGGATTTAATAATATAAATCACATTGAATATCAAATTGTTTCATTATCTTCAATTGAATCTAAATTTAATGCAAATGACGTTGTTGATCTTGAAATGTTATATAAAGCAAGATTAGCAAGAAATAAAAACGAACCTGTTAAATTATTAGCAAATGGCAAATTAACTAAAAAAATGACAATAAAAGTTAATGCAGCTTCTCAAAGTGCAATAGCAGCTGTTGAAGCTGTTGGTGGGAAAGTTGAGGTAATTTAGTAGTGAATTTTTTTAAAAGAAATATTAACAATATTTCTTTATTTTTTAACAAGTATTTTGTTCAAAAATTAAAAGAAAAAGAATTACTTAAAAAAATATTATTCACTCTTTCAATGATGGTAATTTTTGTTGTCATTGGAACTATAACTCTTCCTGGAATTAGTATTTCAAATAGTGATATGCTTAATTCAACAGATTCTTTTATGGGTATTTTAAATACCATTGGTGGTGGTGGATTAAGAAATTTTTCTTTAGTTTCATTAGGAATTAGTCCTTTCATTACCGCTTCTTTAGTTATGACGTTTGCTCAAACTAAATTAGTACCACCAATTTATCGTCTTTATCAATCTGGTCCAGTTGGAAGGATAAAAATAAATTACATAACTTATGGATTAACCTTTTTGTTTGCAATGATTCAAGGAATAATAATAATTCAATCATTAACAAGAAGTACTACATCAGTTTATATTTCTATTGATGAAAATTTTAATAATTCTTGATTTATTTGAATTGTATTACCTTTTATTTTAGTAGCTGGAACATTTTTATCAATGTTTATTGCAGAACAAATTACAAATAAAGGTGTTGGTAATGGATCTTCTATGTTGATTTTAGCAGGTTCAATTATTTCTTTACCTAGTTTATTTACAAGTGCTTGAACTTATTGAATACAAGATCGAGTTTCTATTGAATTATTTCGTGGAATAGTTTATTTTATTGGTTTTATTTTTTTATTTATTGGTATGGTGTTTGTTATATCATTTTTTTATCAAGCAGAAAGAAGAGTTCCGATTCAACAAATAGGTGTTGGACGTTCAAAAAATATTAAAGATCTATCTTATTTACCAATAAAATTAAATCCTTCTGGAATAATGCCAATTATTTTTGCTTCAATGTTAATTACTTTTCCTATGATGATAGTTAATTTAGTAAATGAATTAGCTCCTTCAGCTGCAACTAGATGAATGATTAAATATTTTTCATTACAAAATGCCTTAGGATTAACTATTTATTCTGTAGCTATTTTTGCAATTACAATATTTTTATCTTTACAACAATCAAGAATAGATAAAATAGTAGAAGATTTTAACAAAGTATCTACTTTTATTCCAGGAATTAGACCTGGAGAACAAACAGAAGATTATTTAACTTCAATTGTTTTAAGACTTTCAATTTTTTCTGCATTTTATTTAACAATTTTAGGATCAATTCAATATGTTTCAATAATTTTAGGCGCTCCTCAACAATTAGTAATTAGTGGAACTTCTTTAATGATTATAGTTACAGTTTCAATAGAAACAATTCAACAAATTGAAGCTAGATATAAAATTCAAAATATTTTTAATGATAAAGTTAAAAATAAAGATATTAGTGATTTTGATCTAGAAGATCGTCGTGAAGAAGATTATGAAGAACAAAAAAAATACACAAATAATGATTCGATATTATGATAATCATCATTAATAATATAATTAAGAAGGAGTTTTGTAATTTACTATGGTTGAAAAAAATATAATATTTTTAGGAATGCCTGGTAGTGGGAAAGGGACAATATCTTCTTTTTTACAAGAAAAAGAAGATATTATTCAAGTCTCAACTGGTGATATTTTTAGAGAAGAAATAAAAAATAAAACTCAATTAGGTTTAGAAGTTGAAAAGATTGTTTCTTTAGGAGCATACGTTCCTGATAGTATAACAAATGAAATTGTTAAAAATAAAATTGCTAAATTAGAAAAAGATAATAAAAAATTTATTTTAGATGGTTTTCCTAGAACAATTGAACAAGCAAAATTTTTAGATGAATTAAATTTTGATAACTATGTTGTTATTTATCTAGATGTTGAAAAAGAAGAAGTTATCAAAAGATTATCTCAAAGATTTTTTTGTTCAAAATGTAAAAGAAGTTACAACTTATCAAATTTCAAATCTAAAAAACACCCTAATTGTGAAAATGATGATAATTTATTAATTCAAAGACCAGATGATCAACCAAGTGCAATTGAAAAACGTTTAGAAGTTTATCAACAACAAACAGAACCTTTAATTGATTTTTACAAGAAAAAAAACAAGCTATTTGTAATTGAGGTAAATAATAATTCAATTGATAAAATTGTTGATAAAATTTTGTTTATAATTAACTCTAAATAAAATGATTCATATTAAGTCACAAAGAGAAATTGAATTAATTACCAAATCATGCAAAATCCTGGCTAGTGTTAAAGAAAAACTTAGACAAGCTGTAAGACCAGGTGTTTCATTAAAAGATTTAGATTCAATTGCTTATAATGAAATAATAAATTCTGGAGCAGAACCTTCATTTTTAGGTTACAAAGGTTTCAAAGGAACAATTTGTGCTTCAGTAAATGAAGAATTGATTCATGGTATTCCTACTAACAGAATATTAAAAGATGGTGATTTATTATCTATAGATGTTGGTGCTATTTATCAAGGATATCATTCAGATAGTGCTTTTACCATTTCAGTAGGAACAGAAACAGAAGAAAATAAAATGTTGATTGAAGTTGCTAAAAATGCTTTTTTAGAAGGATTGAAAGCAATTAAAATTGGCGCAAGAATTGGTGATATTTCTTATGCTATAGGAAAATATATCAAGGAACAAAAATTATATACACCCAAAGAGTTTTGTGGACATGGAATTGGTAAAAAATTACATGAAGATCCATATGTTTTTAACGAAGGAACTCCTGGCACCGGAGAATTTTTAAAAGATGGAATGGTAATTTGTATTGAACCAATGATTTTACAAAAATCAAATAAAATTAAAATATTAAAAGATGGTTGAACAGTAGTTGCTCGATCTAATATGAAATCTTCACATCATGAAGAAACAGTTTTAATAAAAAATGGGAAAGGAATAGTTCTTACATAGAAAATAATTTAAAAAAAGAACTAAGAAAATATTAAATATTAATGGCAAAAGATGCAATTAAAATGGTTGGAAAAGTAACTAAATCTTTTTCAACAAGAGAATATCAAGTTGAATTAGAAAATAAAATGGTAATTAAAGCTACAGTGAGTGGAAAAATTAATTTACATTCAATCAGAATTTTACCTGGAGATATAGTTGATGTTGAAATATCTCCTTATGATTTATCTCAAGGTCGAATTGTATTTAGACATAAATAAAGGAGTAAAAAGTGAAAGTTAGAGCTTCAGTCAAAGTTATGTGTAAAGACTGTAAAATAATAAAAAGAAAAGGGATTGTTCGTGCTATTTGTATTAATCCAAAGCACAAACAAAGACAAGGATAGTTAATGGCTAGAGTTTTAAATATTGAAATTCCAAATAATAAACGTGTTGTTATCTCATTAACATATATATATGGAATAGGGAAAAGTTTGGCTTCAAAAATATTAAAAGATGCTAAAGTAGATGAAAATATAAAAGTTTCTGATTTAACAGAAGACCAATTATCTGCAATAAGAAAAGAAGCTGTTAAATATACAACAGAGGGTGATTTAAGAAGAGAAATTGGTATAAACATTAAAAGATTGATGGAAATAAAAAATTATCGTGGGATAAGACATAGAAAAGGGTTGCCAGTTAGAGGACAATCTACAAAATCAAATGCTAGAACTAGAAAAGGTCCTAGAAATAGCATTGCAGGTAAGAAAAAATAGTTAAAAAATAGAAAGTAGAGATAGAAAAATGGCTAAAAAATCTAAGAAAAGAGTTATTGTTTCTGGTATTGCTCATATCCATTCTACACATCAAAATACAATTGTTACATTTACTGATTTAAATGGTAATGTATTTGCTTGATCATCATCAGGAGCTATTGGATATAAAGGAACAAAGAAAAAAACACCTTATGCAGCAGGATTGGCCGCTGCAGCAGCAGCTGAAGAAGCAAAAAAATCAGGATTAAAAGAAGTTGATGTTAAGCTAAAAGGAATAGGTCCAGGTAAAGAGTCAGCTAGAAAACAAATCGAAGTTTCTGGTATTACAATTAAAACTGTTGAAGATGTAACACCAATCCCACATAATGGAACAAGACCACCAAAAAGAGTTTTAAAAAGACAAAGAAGGAGATAAAGAATAATGGCTAAATTTGTGAAATTAAAATATAATGAAATTGAATACAAAAAAATTAATGAATTCAATAATTCTTTTATTATCCAACCTTTAGAAAGAGGGATGGCGAACACATTAGGAAATTCTTTAAGACGTGTTTTATTATCATCAATTTATGGTGTTGCTCCATTTGCTATTAAGATTGCAAATATTAGACATCAATATAGTGCTATTCCAAATACAGATGTTGATGTTTTAACTTTAATTGCAAAACTATCAAAAATTCCGTTTAAATATAATGAAAATGTATTTGGCGAAGATACAATTTTAAAAATATCTTTTAAATCTTCAAAAGAAGGTGTTGTTACATACAAAGATCTTGTTTTACCTTTAGGATTAGAAATAGTTGGTGATTTATCTACTCCTATTACAACATTATCTTCAAAAAACGCATTAGAATTTGATTTATTCATAAGAGTTGATTATGGATATTCAGATGAAGAAAAAAATAATTTATTTATTAAAGATAACAAATCAAATATTGATTCTAAAATTGATGGTGTTTTATTAGCTTGTGATTCTAATTTTTCTCCTATTAGAAGAGTTGCATATTATGTTGAAGAACTTAATTCATCTTCATATTATGTTCAAGAAAAATTAGAGTTAGAAATTGAAACAAATGGAACAATCGAAGCTAAGGATGCATTAGCACAAGCTGCAAAAGTTATTATTGCTCATTTAAATATAATTGCTAATGTAGATTTAAATCAAGAAGAAATTGATGCAATGTTTGTTGATGATATTGCTAAAAAAACAGAAGATCGTTTTTCATCAATGACAATAAATGAATTACAATTAACAGTTCGTTCAGATAATGCTCTTAAAAAAGCAGGTATTACAACAGTTAGTCAATTAAAAGAATTAACTTATTCTGATTTACAAAATATTAATTCTCTTGGTGAAAAATCAGTTAATGAAATTATAGATAAATTAAAATCACATGGTATAGAAATTGAAAGAGGTGATGAATAATGGCTAATCCACATCAACTTTTTAGAAGAAATACTTCTTGAAGAAAAGGAGTTATACGTTCTTTAACTACTGATGTTATTTTGTACGGGAGAATAACAACAACTCAAACAAGAGCAAAAGAAGTTAGAAGATTTGTTGAAAAAATGATTACTAAAGGTAAAAAAGGTACTCTTGCTTCAAGAAGAGAAGTTGTTGCTTTTTTAAGACCAGTAAAAACAAAAAATAATGTTTCAATTGATAAATATCTATTTGATACTATTGCACCTAAATATAAAGAACGTCAAGGTGGTTATACAAGAATTATAAAATTACCTGCAAGACAAGGTGATTCAACTAAAATGGCAATTTTAGAATTAGTTTAAAATTAATTGATTTAAAAAATAAAAAAAATCCAAAAATTATTTTTTGGATTTTTTATATAAAATTTATAGTTATGTGAGCTATATTAAAATTGCTGAACAAGTATTTTTTAAAAAGTTTTGTAGGAATAATTTGTTTGTTAGGATTGCCGTTATTTTTTGGTATTTTATATTTTATAATTGGATCACAACAATTTATTGCTTCATTACCGATTATTGCAACAATTGGGATTATGTCAACAACTTTAATGATAATTCCTAATTTAATTATTGAATTAAGAAAATCATTGATTTTAAAAAGAATTGGAGTTGCAAAAATAACTTCATTTGGTTTTTTATTTTCGATTTTTATTTATTTTTTTATTTGTTCAATTATTTGTATTATTTATTCATTTTTAATTTTTACATTATTTTCACTTTCTATTGGTATTGAAGAAGCTTGGAAAAATCATCAAATTTTAAATTCAATTTATGCTTGTTTGATTTTGTCATTAATTTCTATTTTTATTTCTATTTTAATAGGTGTTTATTTTAAAACATCAATGGTTGCTTCTGCAGTTTCTTTTATTTTGATTTTTATATCTTTATTTACATCTGGTTTGATTTCTCCTTTTTCAACAATAAGACAAGTTTTTGGATTAGTATTTATTGGTTATATTGTTCCATTTGATTGACCGATTTTAATGTTAGAACAATCATGAGGAATAGGAAGTTACTTATCTCAAAATATTGATGGTTTAGAAGTTCCGATTTATTATTTTGTTTCAGATAATATTTGAGAAATATTAAAACCATTTAAATTATATGCATTACCTTATTATGGTGGATTAAAGATAATTGAAGTAGAAGCAGTTAGTTCTTTTAATAAAATTTGAAATATTTTTGCTCCTTACTTTACTATGGGTATTTCAATTGGATTATCTTTTTATAAATTTAGTTGAGTAGAAAGGTAATTGAATATGAAATTTAAATTGAAAAAAAATAAAAATGAACCAATAAATCCAAAATCAAAAATAGAATTAGAAAATTTTATTGAAGAAGATTCTAATGATGATTTACATAAATTAATTTCTATTAAAAATTTGCAGAAAAAATTTGGTAAAAAAGAAGTATTAAAAGATGTTAATTTCAATATAAAAAAAGGTGAACATTTATGTTTATTGGGTTCAAATGGTGCAGGAAAAACAGTTCTTATAGAAACAATTTCTGGTTTATTAGAACCTAGTGGTGGCTCTATAGAATATTTTTTTGATTCAACAGAATTAAATAAACAAATAGGAATTCAGTTTCAATCAATTGATTTACCTTCAAGTTTGACACCTTTGGATATAATCAATTTTTTTATTGATTTATATAAATTAAATATTACCAAAGAAGAAATAGACAACTTAATTGATGCTTTTAAAATAAGAAATTATATTAATACTAAATCTTCAAAATTATCAGGAGGCCAAAAACAACGTTTAAATGTTTTATTATCTTTAATTAATAAACCAAAAATTATCTTTTTAGATGAATTTTCAACAGGTTTAGATTTTTTGATCAAAAATCAAATTGAAGAGTTTATATTAAATTATGCAAACAAGAATAATATAACAATAGTAGTAGTTTCTCATGATGTTGATGAAATTAATTTTTTTGCTAAAAGAATCGTAGTTTTATATGATGGTAAAATAGTTTTAAACATTTCAAAAGAAAAGGCAATTGAAAAATTTGGATCTATTAGAAATTTAATGAAAAATTATATTACTTAATTTTTTAATGTAATGATTAAAATTTTTTATATTCTTCAAAATTCAATTTCATTTTTAGAATTGATGAAATTTGGTATAAACAAGCCGTTGTACGATCACCTAGTAAATTAGCTGCATTAGCTCCTGCTTTTATTGAACTATTAAAATTTAAAGATAACAAATCATTTTTATTATCTATAAAATTTATATTTTTATTTATTTTGATTCTTTTCCCTTTTGTAAATATTTCATTTACATATTCTTCGACATCTTTTTGACTAGATAAATTTATTCTATTAATTACATTTTCATATTCTTTACTATTAGAATTTAACATTTGAATAATTGTATTAGATAATCCGTTTTCATATTTACTATCAACAATTTTTCCATTTACTATTTGATTATTTATTTTTCCTGCTCATAATTTATAATTAGTATTATTTTTTCCAGGTATTTCAACATTTAAAATGCTTTTTTCATCATTAGTTAGATCAATTGTTTTATCATTTAAATTATTTTTTAAAACATTAACATTAAAATCAAAATAATTAATTGGTTCATTTATTACTAATATTTTTGGTAGTAAATATAAATCGGTTGCTTCAATATTTTTAATAAAAAAATTATCTAAATTTTGTTCATATGCTCCAAATAATATTTCTCTTATTTTTGTTGAACTAATTTTTATATTAAAGTTAATATCTTTTTTCTGCGAATTTGCTACTCCTCAAGATGATTTAAAATTAAGAATTTCGTTTTTATCAAATGTTAATGATTCATCACTGGTATCAATTGGTACAAAAAAATTATCATCTTTTATTTCATATTTTACAACCATATTTTTTTCAAATTCTTCAATAGTTTTGTCACTTATTAATTTCTGAATTTTGTTTTTGGAAAAATATTTTTGTAATAAATCATATTTTGCTTCTATTGAATTAATATAGTATTTTTTAATACTTTTTATATATAGAGAATAGCTCGGTGTATTTTTATAATCTCCTAAATATTTCATTTGATATTTTTCATCATCAAAAATAATATCTCCTATTTGAAAAACAAAATCTTTAGTTGTTTCTAAAAAAGTTTTTTCTTTTTCTTTAAAGCCCTCAATCCAATTTATTTGAATTTTTTCTATATTTATTGGAATTAGATTTTCATTTTCATTATTTTCTTCGTTTTGATTTGAATCATTATTGATATTTTCATCTTTTATTTCTTCTTTTATTTCATCTTTTATATTTTCATTATTATTAGGTTTTGTTGCTTGATCATTAGTAATTATTTTTTGTTTATTACATGATGTTGTTGCAATAGTTGTAGGTATTGTAATTAAACCCAAAATCATTAAATTTAAATATTTATTTTTAATCAAATTTTCTCCTTATTTTCTTTTTTAAAATAAACACCAGAACCGGTGTTTATTTTTTAAGATATTTTTATTTCAAAGGAATAAGTTTTATATAAAACAATATCTAAATAACTTCATTTAAAATTAAAATCTACTATAGAATCAGAATATTTTATAACTGAAAATTCAATTATTCCTTTTGATGAGGCAACTCTAGATACTACATCTTCGATAACTTTCATTATAAATTTATCTCCAATAACTGGTTTTGCATTTTTATTAAATTGGATATACTCATAATAATCTTCTTTATATAGGATCGGAAAAAAATTATTTTCATTAATTTCTTCATTTATTATCGGTTTATCAGAATTATTATTTTCTATATTTTTGACGTTTGAACAAGATGTAGCTATAAAGATCGTTGTCAAAAGCGAGAAATTGCTTTGCAAATATTTAGTGTTCATATTTCTTATTTTTTGTTTTTTGATATAAGTCATTCTTTGAATTCATTAAATGTAAAATTATATTCTTTAGATTGTTCTATTAATTCGTTATTAATTTCAATTCAGTCATTATCTTCATCTTTAACTGATGAATTTTTAATAAATATTTTGTTTATTCCTTCATTTTTTTTAAAATATGGTTTATCAAAATTTTGTTCCCAAGAAATTTTAAAATAACAATTATTTATATCTATTTCTAAAATAGGATAAAACATTCCAGAAAATTCAAAAGGAACTATATAACCAGAATTAGAATTTTTCCCAAATCCTTTTATTGTTTCTTTTTTATTTTCATCATAATATGTATTTTGATTTATTTGTAAATATTGATCATTGATAAAAGAATCGAAATTTGATTTTGAATTTTCTGTTATTGGTAAATTTTGAAGTGATTTTATAAAAATTGAATTTCTTTCAAATATTTGATCACTTGATTGCTCTATTTTCATGATATTTTGGTTTCAAAATCCTTGCAATAAATTTACTGGACTAAATTTTAATGTAGAAAAATTCTTTTTGATTTCTTCCCCTTTTATAGTTATTGAATTTTGGAAATTTAGAGAAAGATTTTGATCTTTTTTAATTAAAAAATCATTTTTCAATATTTTATAAGGTCCTCAAATGATATTTATTAGTTTAGATAAATTATTATTTTTTAATAATATTTGAATTGT
>JAFWJI010000089.1 GCA_017511585.1 Mycoplasmataceae bacterium | reverse complement strand
TTATATATTTAGTGTATGCTAACCAATTTTTTCAATAATTAGTTCTATAATCTTTATATCTTATTAAAACAACAAAATTTCTAGTTCATTGATATGGTAAAAATCTACTAAATAAAATTGAAAAAGCTGCTGAATAGATGAAAATTCCAGAAATTATATCTATCATTTCTGTTGGAAACTCTGGAAATGCCATCAAATGTTTAGAACCAACAGATACAAAAGAAAATAATGTAGAAGACAAAATAATTGCAATAGGATTGTCAAAAACAACTAAAGAAATTGCAATTGCAGTAAAACCGACATAAAGTGGTCCAGTTGTAATACTAATATTTAATTGTCCTTGCTGAGTAGAAAAGTATCAAATAAATCCAGCTAGCGCACTTAATAAACCACTAATAATCATTACTACTAAACTTAAGTGTTTTTTATTTGTACCAGAATAATCAGAAGCATCTGGATTTAAACCTAACATTCTAATTTTATAACCAAATTTTGAATATTTGATTAATGCTCAAATGAAAAAAGATGAAAATATTCCTAATGTAATTAAAACTCAAGTTCAACCTGATGTATATCAAGAACCATATTCAATGTAGAAAAAAGAAGGTATTTGATTTGCATTATAACTGCTAGTTAATTCATTTGATAAATCATCTGGTGATGCTAATATTGGATTAGTTGTTACAAAATATCTAATTAAAAAAAATATTATTCAATTCAACATAATAGAGGTAACAACTTCATTTAATCCTAAATAAGTTTTTAAAAATCCTATTATTAGTGAAGAAAATACTCCTAGAACAATAGATAATAACATAGCCAATAAAATTGAACCAATTGAAGATTGGCCAAAATTTTGAATATCTTGTCGAATAATGAATAACGTTATAAAACCGCTAAGCATCATATTCCCTGAAACTCCGATATTAAAAATTCCGGCTTTAAAACAAATAGCAATTGATAAAGAAGCAAGTAAAAAAGAAATAATTGTTGGAATTAAAATGTTGGAATTAATTGAATTGTTACCAATTCAATATAAAACTTCCATTGGGTTGTAGCCCAAACAAGCAATAACTATAATAGTTAATAGACAACCAAATAAAATTGATCAACTAGAATCATAAAACTTTCTTCTAGATGGGTAATTATATGAATTAAAAAAAGTATTTTTAAATTTAGATCATAGATTGTTCTGATTGTTTTCTACTCTCTTTATTTCCAACATAATTACTCCTTATTAATTTTTATTTGTTTTTTTACCAGCCATCAATAATCCAATTTCATTTCGATTTAATTGATCTACTTTTTTACTTTCTACAATTTCACCTTTATTTATAATTGCTATAGTATCTGCTAATGCTAAAACTTCATCTAATTCATATGAAATTAAAATAATTGCTTTACCTTGTTCTTTATCTTTTAAGATTTGACTATGAATATAATTTATGGCCCCTATATCTAATCCTCTAGTAGGTTGAACTATAAATATAAAATCATGTTCTGTTAAAATTTCTCTTCCAACAACAGCTTTTTGTTGATTACCACCAGATAATACTCTTGCTTTAGCATAACCATTTTCAGAACCTCTAACATCATATTGTTCAATAATTTGTTTTGAAAAATTTAATTTAAATTTATTATTTATAAAATTCATTAACTTTAAATTCATAAAATTTCAAAACTTATTTTTTCTTTGATAAATTTCTACATCATCAATTTTTCTTAGTATGGAATTATCATTAATTGAAAAATCTAAAACTAAACCATGTTTGTGACGATCTGCAGGGATTATAGAAATAAATTCTTTTTTCTTTTTCTTAGAACTAAATTTAGTTATATTTCTATTTTGTCCTAAACGATTATTAATAATTATTGAACCTGATTCTGGTTTACTAATTCCAACTATTAACTCTTCTAATTCTTCTTGACCATTTCCTTCAATACCAACTATTGCAAGGATTTCACCTTTATGAACATTTAAATTTATATTTTTAAGTTTTTTGTAATTGATGTCTTTCAATTCTAAAACTGATTCAGGTAAAAAATTATGATTTTGATTTTTAGATTCTACTATTGTTCTACCAACCATATCAGAAGCCATTTGAGATAGTTCAATATTATCTAAATTATCATAATGTTTAACTAATTTACCATGACGAATTATTGTAGCTTCATCTGCAATTTTTTTAATTTCTCATAACTTATGAGAAATAAAAATTATTGTTTTTCCACTATTTTTTAATTCTAAAATTATTTTTAATAATTCATCAATTTCTTGAGGAGCTAAAACTGCTGTGGGTTCATCAAAAATTAAAATGTCTACATCTCTATATAACATTTTCATTATTTCTACTTTTTGTTGAACTGAAACCGGCGCTTTACCAGTTATTTGATTTAGATCAAAATTTAAGTTATATTTTTTTTGAAAAGATTCAATTTTAATTCTAGATTTATTTAAATCTAAAAATGTACCTAAAAAAGTAAATTCATGACCTAATACAATGTTTTCTAAATTGGTATAATTATCCACTAATTTAAAATGTTGATGAACCATGCCAATACCAATTTCAGCAGCTTGATTTGGATTTTTAATTATTACTGGTTGTCCTCCAATTTTAATAACACCATTTGTTGGAGAATATATACCAAACAAAATTGACATTAAAGTTGATTTGCCAGCTCCATTTTCTCCAATTAAAGCATGCACTGTTCCTTTTCTAACTCTTAATGTCAAATTTTTATTTGCATAAAAACCAGAAAATTCTTTAGAAATATTTATTAACTCTAACTGATATTGAACATTATTATCCATACTAACCTCTTTTAAATAATTTTTTCAAACTATTTATTTAGTCCATTCATTTATTTCATCCAATACATCATTAAAATATCCTTGATTGCTAGAACTCATTGTTCCATAATATACATTATTTAAATCAAAAACAGCTTCATTAAATGCTTCTACATCATCAGGTTTGGTATCTTGAAAATTTTTTAATTTAGTTTGATCAACTATATTTTTTAATGATGTTGTTTCATCTTCAAAAAAACGTTTTTTGGTTTCATCTAAAATGTTGTTGAATTTGTTTGCATCATCTAGATTTTCTATAGTTGATGGTGAATAACCAACCAAATCATCTGTTATTCTACCTTCAATAACTAAATTTTGAGCTTCAGTACCTATCAATATTTCTTGGTTTTGCAGATCCATAGATATATCGTCTCTTAATTTTAAATTGTTGTTTGGGATTGTTTTTGTTATTTCATCAGTAATTCCTGTTAAAAAACAAAGAGCTTTAACAATTAATATTGCAATCTTTTTTTCAGAAGAAGTAATGAAGTAATTAGAATATTCTTTACCATAAGAAATGGCCATGTTAGTATCTACACCAATTACTCATTGCTTGTTTTTATTATTTGTATCTTTTATTATATCAGCAGCAGTTTTACTTCAATCTCCAGCTACAGGCATAATTATAGTAGGACTTTTACCTTTAAAAATATTAGTACCACCTTTTATTGAAAATTCAAAATCTTTTCTAGTGTCTGGATTATTAGCAACAAATGTAGTACCCAATCAAACTTTTTCTTTATCTGTATACACATTGGATTGAATTTTTTTGCTATTATTGTCTTTTTGTTCTTTGTTTCAAGTTCTAATACCTTCTAAAAAACCATAGTTAAAATTAGTAGCTCCTGAGTTATCAAAACCAGCAGAAGTATTTATTATTCTTTTGTCTTTGTTATTATCTCCAGGATATTTTTCTGCTAAAAATTTAGAAATAGAATATCCAATTACAAAAGAAGATTCTTGTGTTCTAAAAAGAGCAGATAAACCTAATCCTGGTTTTATATATTTTTGAACATCTCAATCAACAGAAATTATTTTAATTTTCTTTTGTTCTAACTTTGATTGATTATTTCCAAATTTTAATCATTCTGAAAAAGGTGTTTCATGAAAAAAACCTGTTAATATTCAAATTTTATATCCACTATGAAGTGCTCTATCATATTGTGAAAACAACTCTATATTAGAAGCTATATTTGCAACTAAATAAGTACTATTTTTGATATTTGTTAATTCTGAAAACTTAGAAACCCCTTCTCAAACTAATTGATTAAAAGATAAATCATTTACTTTACCAGGAGATATTATTTGAACAATTGGTTGATTATATAATAAGTCTTTTTGTTCTTCGTTGTTACCATTTTCAATATTTTTTGCTACTGTTTTAATTTCTCCAAAAAGATTAATATTTTGTTCTTTAATATTTTGTTCATTAAAAATTTCTAAACCACCAATATCACTTTTTGCATAGCTTGAAGTTGTATTTATATTATAGTTACATGAAACAAGCATTAAAGGCGTTACGACGATAGAAGGAATAATAAATAACTGTATTTTTTTTGATTTTGATATCATACTAATCCTTTTGAATCTAATGTTATATAACAAGTTTACAATATTAAATTATTAATAGAATATTAAAATTGTTATAAATTTATAACAATTAATATTAACAATATAATTAATTACGGTTGTATCTTATAAAACTTATTAAATTTGGATGATAAATATTAAAAATTTGCTTTTTTAATTATTTCAAACAACATAATTCCTGTTGCTACAGATACATTCAAAGATTGGACAGTCCCTTTAATTGGTATATATATTAATTCATCACTTTCTTTTATAAGCGTTTTCGATATTCCTTTTGATTCGTTTCCAACAACTAAAACTAGTGGAAAATTATAATTAACCATTGAATAGTTTTTTGATTCTTTATTTAAAACCGAAGAATATATTCAATAATTTGCTTTTTTTAATTTAGTTATTGTGGATTGTAAAGAAGAAACCTTAGCAATTTTCATTCCTACAAAACCA
>JAFWJI010000088.1 GCA_017511585.1 Mycoplasmataceae bacterium | reverse complement strand
TATATGACAAACCAATTGATCAAGAATTATTGAAATACTTAAGAGTAAAACAAGGTGGAACAGTTGATGGTCAAGGTTCATTTAATATCCTTGTTGATGATCCAAAACAATCTAATTCTGATAGTGATTTAAACACATTATTAGGTGGATATAAATTCTTAGTAAGAGTTTGAGATGAAACTAAAAAAATAAAACACGATTGAACTGAAAACTTTATTTCAATTAACAATTTAAATAACGGTGATAAAGTTGAATGAAAATTAGTTTCACCAAATGGTTCACCATTAGTTGATTCATATTACAATACAATAGCTAATCCAGATAAACATAATGCAAATGAAAAAATATATTCATTTATCCAAATCAATCAAGAAGGATTTGCTGGACAAAACATTAGTCAACCTATAGAAGGAGTTGGTCAAAATCCAGAAGATCCAACTGTTTATCCAGAAACTTCAGGATTATTAATTTCTGGTTTAAAATCAAAAGATGATTCTTCATATACAACAATTGAATATAAAGAATTTACAAGAGTAATGGAATTAATGAATTTTGGTTATTCAGGAATTAATGGTCAAGGAAACATGGTTTCTTCAAAAAATGCTTCAGATATTAAATTAAATGTTGTAGCAAGAAATTCAGAAACATTTACATTAGATTATTTAATTAAAAATAATTATGTAAGTTTCTATTGCAACAATACTCCATTTAATTGAAATCAAGTAAAAGATGAAAATGGAAATTGATTAACTTCACCTGGAACATTGAAAAATGGTGATATTGTAGAAATTAGATATAAAGATCCAACTATATCAGATTATTATTCATACACAGCTCCGATTGTTTCAGGATTACAAAATAAATCTGATAATATGTCAATGTTTTCATGAATTGGTATTGGAATAGCTTCATTTGTAACTTTAGGAATCTTTGCACTTATCTATATTCATGCAAGAAATAAAAAACTAAAATAATAAAAAACTAAAAAATAAAACCAACTTTAATAGTTGGTTTTTTATATTATTTTTTTTATATTATAAATTTGCATTTATTATATTACATAAATTTGTAGCACTATTACCAACGATAATTGTTATAGCAACATCATTTATAAATACTCCGCTTATTCCTGAAATTTTTTTAATTTCATCTAATTGAACTCTTTCACGAATGTTGTATTTTATTTTTACTTTAGTATGAGTATTTACAACTTCACTAATATTATTTGGTCCACCAATCAATTTAATTAATTTAATGGCATTAATTCCAGATTTTAGTTCCTGAGATAAATGATTTTCATTTTTATATTTTTTAGATTTATTATTTCAATAAATTCATATCAAACCTAATGTAATAATTTGTAAAAAAATGAATAAAATCTTTTCTTTTTTTGTCATCGTTTTCATAATTTATAAATTATATGATAATTTAAATATATTGAAAAATTAAAATAGTTTATTTGAAATTATTTCTAAATTTTATAAAATAAATTTAGGTATAAAAGAGCATAATGAGATTAGATAAATTTATTTCTAATAATACAAATTATTCTAGAAAACAAACTAAAAAACTTATTGATTTAAAAAAAGTTACTATTAATGATTTTTTAGTTATAGATGGATCAATTAAAATAAATTTAGAAAAAGATGTAATTAAAATTAATGATCAAATAATTTCTAAAAAAAGCTTTGTTTATATTGCGTTAAATAAACCAAAAGGATATGTTTGTTCTAATTCAAATATTGAAGGAAAAAGCGTATTAGAACTTATTTTAGAAAATCATAAAAATTTACATACTATTGGAAGATTAGATAAAGATACTACTGGACTTATTATTTTAACTAATGATGGTTCATTTACTCATTTTATAAAAAGTCCTAAAAATGAAATAGAAAAAGAATATCAGGTTTGATTAGAAAAACCATTTGAAAAAAAGATGCTTGAAAAATTAAATCAAGATATTTATTTAGATGGTAAAAAAATCAAAAAATTCAAAATCAAAAATATTGATCAAAATAAATTAAATATTATTTTATATGAAGGAAAATACCATCATATTAAAAGAATTTTTAAAATAGTTAATAATCCTGTTGTTAAATTAAATAGAATTAGAATTAATAAATTATCTCTTAATAATTTAAATTTAGAATTAGGAAAATATAAATATATTGAAATAAAAGATATATTGGATATATAAATTTATATTTTTAATTTTTTTAAAATTTCATCAATTTTTTTATCATCGATTTCTTTTAATTTTTGTTCATTAGTTTCAAATATTTTATTGATTTTTTCTTTTGCATTTTCAACTATTTTATCTGCTTCATTTTGATTTTTTTCAATTTTAAAATAATCATTTTCTTGATTTATTTTGTAATCAATAATTGGAAAAACAAAACCAGAAACTTTTGAGATTTTTTCAAAATTATCATCAATTATATTATTTGTTACTTTTTGTTTATCAAAGTCAATTAAAATTATTTGATTATTTTTGGTATTAACAACAAATTTTGTATTTTTATTTTTTATAATGTCTCTAATAACAATTTTTTTGTTTAAGTTTTTAAATATCTGTTGTCCTTTTGTCGCTCTTGAAAAATATGCAATTTTTGAAAAGTCAATATTTTGATAATTATTTGAACCAATAATAAAAGTTATTGATTCTTTATTATTAGCTATACCAAAAGAGGTTACTCAATTATGTTCAACTTTAATTAATATATTACCACTTGCTCTTGCAGATAATAGTGGTATTTCATT
>JAFWJI010000087.1 GCA_017511585.1 Mycoplasmataceae bacterium | reverse complement strand
TATCTAAATTTTTAGAAGTATTAATTAAATTTTTTATTATCAATTTATCATTAATTTGATTGTTTAAAAATTTATCATTAAATTTTTTTGAAACAATAATAATATTTGGTTTTACATTTTTAATTATTGTTAAAATTTTAGAATCAAATTCTTCAATAATTAAAGCAAACTGGATATTAGATAATTGAATTAAATTAAGTAATTTAATAAAATCTCCAGTTTTTGTATATTGAACTTGTTTAATAATAAAATAATAATTTTTGTTACTTAAAGAAGAAGACATTCTTTCAATTTGATAATCATTAATTTCAATCAATATTGGTTTTTTAATTTTTGTTCTAGTTTTAGAATAATTAAATAAAAAACTTTCAATAAAACTATCTTTGATTTTGTTTTCAAAATCATTAATTTTCATTATATATTCATTTCAATAATTTTCTTTTAAATCAATTTGTGGTTTTAGATATTCAAATTCTGCTTTTTCATTTTTAACATTTAAAACAGGTAAAAAATCATAATTTTTATTTTTATCTTCAATAAGATTGTTGATGCTTGTTATCTTTTCTTTAAAATGTTCAAATTCATTAAAATTAGTGTTTTTCAAATTAAAATAAAATGGTTTTTTAGTTAATTTAGATTTTATTATTCCAAACGAAATTCTTGTAATTATTTTTGAAAAATCATTTTCATTTTCTAAATCCTTACATTCAACAAAACTTAAACCATCATAAAGATGATTTATGTAAGAATTAACTTTATAATTTTTCATTTTTTTATTTATATATTTTCTTATTCTTTTATTTTCGTTATATTTATTACTTGTACTTACAAAAATTAAAAGTTCATTAAATCTTAAAAATTTAACATCTTTCATCTTTAATTTATTATAAATTAAATTAATAAATGTTAAAAAAGTTTGATTAGTTTTATCAACAAGAGAAAAAGCGATGAATAATTTAAATTCATTTTTGTTATCTATTATTTCTTTTTTATTAGAAATCATATTTTTAAATATTGAATCATTTAAATATTCCATTTTTGATTTTATTTCAATATTGATTTTATTAGGATTAATATAAACAAAATTTATTTTTAAATTACATTGATTATAACTTTTATTAGATTTAATATTTACTTGAGAATTAATTGAAACTAAATTTTTATTTTGAATGCAATACTGAATTGATTTTTTTCATTTTTGTGTTTCTTTTGGATCTAATAAATCAAATATTTTTGAAATATTAACTCAACCTTTATCAATATTTTTATTAAAATACAAATCTAATTTTTCATTATTTATTTTTCTATTTTTATTGTTTCAAATTGAATTTATTTTTTTTATTCTTCAGTTCTTTAAATCTAAATCTAGTAAAAATAAAGATGTTTCTTTCTTTGAATGATTTATTTTTTGAAAAAGAAAAACAAAATATTGAACCAATATCAACAAAATCAAAAGTATAAAAACTAAAATTACAATAACAATATAATTCATTAATTAACCTTTTCAATTGATTTATGATTTTTTAATAATTGTTTAACCCCAAAATCTTTATTTTTAAATTCTATTATAATAGAATCTCCATTAACATCTAAAACAATTCCTTCACCAAAATTAATATGTATTACAACATCACCAGCTTCAAAATGTTGATTATTTCTATAAAGTTTAGAATCAATTGATAAATTAGAAGATGGAGAAAAATTAGTTGTTTCAATTTGAGCCTCTTTTATGAATCTAGAATTTGTAGATCCATTAGAACCAAAAAACTCTTTAGAAGAGGATAAAAATAACCTTTTTTTAGCCCTGGTAAATGCAACATAAGCTAATCTTCTTTCTTCTTCTAAATGTTCACTTTCTCCTTCTTCGTCATCTAAAAGCAATGTTTTTCTAGAAGGAAATACACCTTCATTTAATCCAATTATAAAAACATTTTTAAATTCTAATCCCTTTGCAGCATGAATTGTCATTAAAGAAACATAATTAATATTTGTAGAATCTTCAATATTTAAAACTTCTAATGAAATAAAATCTAAATATTCACCAATATATTTTTCAGGATTTTGTTTTTCTCATTTTTTAATACTTTTTAGTAATTCCTTAATATTCTCATATCTTGATGATGTAGAATCTTCAGTATCTTTGATCATTTTAATATATCCAATTTCTTCTAGAAATTGTTCTAATATTAAATTAATTGATTGTTTTTTTTGAGTTAAAGCATTGTATTTTCTCAATACTTCAATAAAAGAAAATAAACTTTGTTTTTTATCATAAGGAATATTAATTATGTTGATATGTTTTAATCATGATTCTCAAAGAGTAAGGTTTTTACTTTTTGCAAAACTAATTAATTTATCAACAGTACTATTACCTAATTTTCTTGTTGGTACATTTATTATTCTTTTTAAACTAATATCTGTTGGTTTGTAAATGCATCTTAAAAATGCTAAAACATCCTTTATTTCAGCTCTTTCATAAAATTTTTGACCATTAATTATTTTATAAGGTATTAACTCTTTAATTAATGAATCCTCGATTGCTCTTGAATAATAATTTGAACGATATAAAATTGCTATATCCTTTAATTGATTTTTTTCCTTTTTTAGTTTATTTATTTGTAAAGTAACTCATAAAGCTTCTTTTTCAAGAGTAGAACCTTCATAATATTCTATTCTTTCCCCTTCTGGATTTTCTGTTACCAATTTTTTTGGAATTCGATTTGAATTATACATAATCAAATTATTAGCAGCTTGTAAAATATTTTTTGTAGAACGATAATTATGAAATAAAGTTACCGTTAAAACATTTTCATGTAATTTATCAAAATTATTTATAAAAGAAATATCTGCCCCTCTTCAAGAATAAATTGTTTGATCAGGATCTCCTACAATTGTTATATTATGTTTATCAGAAATTAAAGAAATTATTTTATATTGAATGTTTGAAGTATCTTGAAATTCATCAATTAAAAAATAATCAAATTTATTTTTTCATTTTTCTCTAACTTCTTCAAATTCGATTAGAATTTTTTTTGTATAAATTAACAAATCATCAAAATCCAAAGAATGAGAATTAATTAATGTTTTTTGATACTCATGATATATTTTTGCTTTTAATAATTCAATTTCATCTTCGATGTTTAATTCATTATTTTTTTTCAAAATATCTTCAGGTGAAATATATTTATTTTTATTAGAAGAAATATATTCTTTTATAACTTGAAAGGGTAACATATTTTTAGAAATTTCAATACTTTTGTAAATTTCTCTTAATGTATTATCTTGATCTACTCCATCAATAATTGCAAAATTATTTGGAAATTCTTTTAAATTTGAAATTTCTTCTTTTAAAAATTTGTAACAAAAAGAATGAAATGTTGAAACAATCATATTTTCTGCTTGTGAACCAATTAAATTAACAACTCTAATTTTCATTTCATTTGCTGCTTTGTTAGTAAAAGTTAAAGCCATAATTCTTTCTGGCTTAATTTTTAAAACTTGAATTAAATAAGCAATTTTTCTAGTTAAAACTTTCGTTTTACCAGATCCAGCTCCTGCCAAAACTCTAACTGGGGTTTCAACATTTAAAACTGCTACTTTTTGTTCAATATTTAAATCTTCTATTATTTT
>JAFWJI010000086.1 GCA_017511585.1 Mycoplasmataceae bacterium | reverse complement strand
CTTTTAGCACTGTTAACTTTAGTTGGTGTAACTTTAAGAAGAAAAATTTAAAACACGATTTTGGGAAAATTCATATTTTTCCCACTTTTTTATTTTTTTAGTTAATTGCCTCTTAAAGGCACAGACAATATTTATCAAGTATCTTTTTTTAAACTCTATATGTATATACTCAACAATATTAATTTATAAAAATAAACTCAAAGCATGAAATATTGAAATATAGCTTTGAAAATCTTAAACCTATATAGGTATTATTATGATTTAATGAATCAATATTTTCAGTATTTGGCATCGGGAGTGTCCGCTATTTTCTCCTTTGAATTTTTCTAATTTAATTTTTGAAATCTATGATTTTTTCATTTTTTATTATGTAATTATTAGTCCATTTGTCAAATATATCTATATTTAGGTGTTGTTTCTTTTTTTCTTTTTTTATTTCTTTTAATATTTTGTTTAGGGTTTTGTTGTTGATGTGTTTGTGTATTTTTTTGATGTTGTGTGTTATTGTTGTTCGTGTCATTTCGTTGTTTGCTTTTTTTACTCCTTTTGTTTTTATTCCTCTAAAATTGCGGGATTCAAGTAAAATTCCAAATCCTCCTTCAGCATGTGATCCTCGGCCAGAATATGCAGTTTGGCCATATTCTGTGTAGTATTCTTTTTTTATTTCATCTAAAATTGGGTCAAATGGGTCTTCGAGTGTTCTTCCATATTCCTTTTTCGCACATTCTACAATATATCTACATTTTTGACATTCTTTGGATTTATATATTTTAAATATGCCTTTTTTTCTTATTTCATTGTCTTTTCTTGTTAGTTTTATGCCTGCGGGGCATCTATATGCGTCTTCTTTTGGTAGGTATTTGAAATTATATTTTTTGAATCTTTGTTTTTTGGCTTCCTTTGCATCAAATCTTGTTTTGTTTTTTTCTCTTTGTTTTGCATTTCTTCGCATCGCTTCTGTTCTGCAGGGGATAATGAGCTTTGTTGGGGTTCTATATACTCGGTGTAATACATTTATATTCCAATATCCATGATCTACTACTAATGTGAATTCTTTTTTGTTTAATGCTCTTTGTAAGCGATTTACTAATTCTATAGCTTCTTGTTGATCGTTTGGATGTTGTGTTATGTAGTGTGTGACTATCATTCCGTATTTATCGTCTATTGCTTGCTGATAATTGTAATTTAATCCTGATATTCGTTTTTTATCGTCCATGTGTCGTGTTTCTGGATCAACAGTGCTGATGCTGTAATCTTTATTAACATTTGCTTCCATTTTTTTGATTCGTTTTAAAACTCTTTTTAAGCTTTGATGGCCTTTTAAACTTAATTTTAATAAGTGTATTCCAAATGAATTGATTGTTTTTTTGAGTTTTTTATATAAATCTTTTAATTCTTCCTGATTTTTGTCATTGTAAAAAAATTCATGGAGTTTTATCCATAAATCTCCTGTATTATTTTTATATTCTTTGTAATGCTTTAAAATGAACTTTTTAAGGTATTTTATTTGATCTGGATTCATGTTATTGTGTGGATTGCAGTATCCTTTTAGTACTGTTCCGTCTGCATAAATTATATTTCCTTCAATTAATCCAGTTTTTATTCCAAATTCCACAAGGAATTTGTCAAATTCATCAATAAGGTACATATTGTTGTTTATGAATTCATTTATTGTTGTTTTTGATGGTTTTTTTGCAGTTGAGTAAGAATTGACATGTTTCATCATTATTTTTCCACCAGTTTTCCAGCTTTCTGCAGCTTGTTATTTCCATAACGTGTCCAAAACTGATGAAAGGAAGCATTTCACTGGTTTTATATATTTGTTTAGGGCCGGGTCGTGTTTTTTTATCTTTTTTAAATAGTTCTGAGCGAATTTCTTTAAAAATTTCAAATAGAATTTTAACTGTAAAAACAATATGATTTTTATCCAAATTAGAACCTACTTCTTTTAAAATAAAACAAGTTTGACTATCAAATCCCATTTTGATTCATTCCTTTTTATAATTTGTTATTTTTAAAATTAACAACAATTAATACAAAAAAGAATTTTAATAAATTTTTCCCATTTTTTGGGAAAAAATTTGTTAAAATCGAAAAAAATAAATCATATTAAAAACAGTAAATTATAACTGAAGGTGATTTATTTTTATTGTATGTGTTGTTGTTAAATAATTATAAATCCCTTCATATTTATAATTATTCTTTTATAAGCAAAATTAAGCTTTTTTAATATTTATTTTAAGAAATAGGCAATTATTAAACCTTTAATATCTCACTTGTTTTATCTATATCAAATCTTGTAAAAATAACCAATTTTCACTGTTAAATGTTGAATATTTAATTGTTTAATTGTTAAATTTGATATTTGTTGCGATAAGTTGTTTTTTAATTATATAAAAAATAAATTTGGTGAATTTTTAAAATTCACGTTATATCCATTGGAAATTTTTAGTAATATCCATTTTAGTGATTAGTATTAATATAATTAACTAATATCGGACACTCCCATGTTTTGAAATTCAGTCATCCGCAAGATTGTCGAAGTATCCCTGGATGAACACGACAGGTGTACCCTTGTCTCCGGAACCGCTTGTCAAATCACAAAGTGAACCGATAAGGTCTGTGAGTACCCTAGGGGTGGTTCCT
>JAFWJI010000085.1 GCA_017511585.1 Mycoplasmataceae bacterium | reverse complement strand
GAACAAAAACAAATTCCAAGTGAATATTTTAGAAATTCAATTTATGATAAATCTGGTTATCAAGTATTTGTTTTACAAAAATGAGCTCCTAAAGAATTAGTAGATGTATTTGATTATCTTTTACAAAAGCAACAAAACCCAATGGAATTTTTTGAATTAACTTTAGTAGATCAACTAACTAATTAAAAATTATAAAAACTTAACAATATTAACCTTTTAAAAAGCAACTTCGTATGAGGTTGTTTTTTTTTTTTTTTTATAAAATAAAATAAATTTTGATTATTTCTAGTTATTAAATTTCTAATTTTTATTTTAGAATATATAATTTTTTTAATTATGAATAACATTAAGATAAAAGGAAGATTTAGAAAAATAATTTATTCAAATAAAAGTAATTTTCATGTTTTAAGTTTTAAAATATTTCCAAATCAAGTTGAACAAAAAAATAATTTACAAATCTCTGAAAATCTTAATTCAATAAATGTTATATCTAGAACTTTAGATTTAGATTTAACTTTAGATTATGAAATTGAATTAAATGTTGAAATTAAAAATAATTCAAAATATAAAATCAGCTATTATTTAGTTAATAAAGAAATATTTGTATCTAATGAAAAAGAAAGTCTTATTCGTTATTTATCTTCTTCTTTATTTAAAGGAATTAGTTCAAAAACTGCAACTAAACTAGTTGAACAAATTGGTTTAGATTTTATTAATGATATTCAAAAATATGAAGAAAAAATTGTTAATGTTATTGGTTCTAAAAAAACAAAAATAATTTTAGAAGGAATAAACCAAAATAATGAATTTAATGAAATTTATAAAATTTTTTTAGATAAAAATTTTTCTACTTCTATTTTTAATATTATAAATAATCAAAAAACACAAAATATTAAATCATTTTTAGAAAAAAATATTTTTGATTTAATCAATGATAATTTAGATCTAAATTTTTTAGATTTAGATCAAATAGCTTTGTATTTTTATAAAGATTATTCATTAGATATTTCAAATCAATATTTAATTCTTTTTGAAACTTTTAGATTAGAAAATGAAGGTTCAACAATAAATAAAATTGAAAATATTTTTTTAAAAGTTAATCAATATCGTTCAATTTCAATTGAAAATTTTAAAAAATATTTGATTAATTTATATAAAGAAGAAAAAATTATTATTCATCAAGATAAAGAATCGATAACTTCTAAAAAAATTTTTGAAAAAGAAAAATTCATTGTTGATCAAATTTTAAAAATTTCAAAACAAAAATTAAATTCTAAAATTGATCTAGATAATCTTATAATTTTAGAAGCTTTAGATGATGTTCAAAAAAATGCAATAATTTCTGCTTTATCAAATTCAATTTCAATAATAACAGGTGGTCCTGGAACTGGTAAAACACTTTTAATTGATTTGATAATTAAAAATCTTGAAAAATTAAATATTAAAAAAATTGAACTTTTAGCCCCAACTGGAAAAGCTGCTGATCAAATAACTAAAAGAACTAATAGATTAGCTAAAACAATTCATTCTTTTTTAAAATGAAATAAAACTGAATTTGAAATCAATCAAAAAAATCCTTCTAATGTTGAAGTTATTATCATTGATGAGTTTTCAATGATTGATATTAATTTATTTTATGCATTATTAATTGCATGTCCTAAATTAAAACAAATAATCATTGTTGGTGATAAAGATCAATTACCGCCAATTGGTCCTGGTTTTTTGTTAAATGATTTTATTTTGTCTAAAAAAATACCATTAACAGTTTTAGAAAAAATTTATCGTCAAAATGAAGGTTCTTTAATTTCGAAAAATTCTTTTTTAATTAAAGATTCTAAATTACCAATTTTTGATGAAAAAGAATCAATATTAATAAATTTAAATTCAACAGATGATATTGAAAATATTGTAATTAGTGTTTTTAAAAAATATTTAGAAAATAATAAAGATTTAAATGAATTTCAAATTTTAATTCCTATGTATAACTTTAGTACTGGAATTGATAATATTAATTTATTAATTCAAAACTATATTAATAGAAATAATGAAGTTTTATTTGTTTCTAATTCAAAAAAATTTTATAAGTTTGATAAAGTTATTCAATTAGAAAATGAAATAGATAAAAATGTTTTTAATGGTGAAATTGGAAAAATAATTGATATTCATTTAGATAAAAATACCAATCAATTATCTTCAATTTTAATTGAATTTAGTAATTCTAAAATAATCGAATATTCACAATCAGAATTTAATAAAAATATTAAATTAGCTTATGCTATTTCAATTCATAAATTTCAAGGTAGTGAATGTTTAGAAACTTTATTAATTTTTTCTAAAGAACATCAAAGTATGTTTTCTAAAAAACTATTTTATACAGCATATACAAGAGCAAGGAAAAAAGTTATTTTAATATCAACTATAGACAATATTAAAAAATGCTTAGAAAATGATAAAGATTCAATAAGAACTTGTAACATTTTAAAATTGTTTAATGATTTATAATATTAATGATATGAAATTAATCGTCGGTTTAGGAAATCCTGGTTTTCAATATGAAAATACTAGACACAATGTTGGTTTTATGGTTATTGATGAAATAGCTAAAAAAATGAATTTAAATATTAATCAAAAAAAGTTTGATTCTTTATTATTTGTAAATAGCGATTTTATTTTGT
>JAFWJI010000084.1 GCA_017511585.1 Mycoplasmataceae bacterium | reverse complement strand
TCAACAAGCTAAAAAATTAAAATTATCATTTAAAGAATTAAATGAAAAATCAAAAGATAAAGCAACTTTTAAATTCTTAAAAGATAACAAAACAACAGAAACAGTTGATGAAGTAGAAGCTTCATTTGGAGATACAGTTTCATTTAAAGTTGAATACAAAAATTCAAAAGAAAACATAACATTAACAGATTTAAGAGTTTATGTTGGTACAGAAGCTTGATCATTAGGTGTTTACTATGATTCAGATAAAGATATTTACGAAATATCAATTCCATCAGCAGATAGTGATTGAGCAAAAGAATTTATAAAAGATAAATCAACTATTACTAATTTAGAATTCAAAGCATACTTTGGTCCAGCAAAAATTAATGATTGAATATATGATTTTAATTCAAGAACATATGCTATGGAAATAACAAAAGAAGGTTTTGTTTTTGATGATGTTACAAATCCAGGACACAAAATTGTTGATTTAGAAAATGATCATGTTTATAATCAACCAACACAATTTAGAGTTTACTTAGGTGGACACAACATAAAAATTAAAAACTTAACAGTACCAGCAGGTGCACAGTTAATGTTTATTAATGAATCAGAATATTCTAATACTCTAGACAATAGACCTACCCCAATTATTGATCTAGATGGTGGATATAGAAAAATGGATGAACAATTAAAAATTAAAGGTGCTATTGGTAGATACGGTGATGTTGAGTATTCAAATGCAATGAAAGTAGCATGTGGATTACCTGTAATTCTTGAAGACAAAGATATGGATTGAGAATGAATCAAAAATAATCAAAATAAATAATTTCCCTATTCAAAAACAAGTTAGAACTTAAATAAATTTAATTTAATAAAAAAAATAATTAAATAGAAAATATTAAAAACCTCTTTATTTTAAGAATGAAGAGGTTTTTATTACCAATAAAAAACAAATTTTTAATAAAAATTGGTAAAATTTTTATGCAATTTATATTTTTTATTTTAAGTTAAATTGCCTCTTAGCGGTAAGTGGAAGATAAAATTAAATTTTTATTGCCTGACCACAAGAGATCACATTATAAATCAAAGGAGTAACATGGCTAAAGAAGTAGTTAGAGTTGCTAAATTGGAATTTAATGCTGGTCAAGCTAAGCCAGGACCTGAATTAGCTGGTCTTGGTATTGTAATGCCAGAATTTACAAAACAATTTAATGACCAAACAAAAGATAGAGGATCAGAACCTGTTCCTGTTGAAATAACAATTTATAAAGATAAATCATTTACATTTAGATTATTTACAGCTCCTGCTGCTTATAAATTAAAACAAGCTGCAAAAATTGAATCAGGATCTGCAAATTCTAAAACAACAATTGTTGCAACAATTTCTGTTGATCAATTAAGAGAAATTGCTGAGTATAAATTAGTTGATTTAAATACTGATAATGTTGAAAGTGCTATGAAAATAATTGCTGGTACAGCTAAAAATATGGGTATTGCAATTGAAGGTTGAGATGATATAGCTAAATTAAAAGAAGAAGCAAAAGCTGCTAAAATAGCTGAACAAAAAGCACACGCTGCAGAAATTAAATTAGCCGAAGATGTAAAACATGCTGCAGAACAAAAAGAATTTGTTGAAGCTGAAGTTATTAATAAAAAACCTGCTAATGAAGAAGGTGAAGAATAATGGCTAAACATGTAAGTAAAAATTTGAAAAAAGTAAGAGAAATTTTTGATTCATCAAAAGAATATACATTAGTTGAAGCAATGGAAATTGCAAAAAAAACTTCTTTTGTTAAGTTCGATGCTTCAATTGATTTGGCTTTAAATTTAAACCTTGATACAAGAAAGGCTGAACAACAATTAAGAGGTTCTGTTTTATTACCAAATGGAACAGGAAAACAAGTTAGAGTTTTAGTTGCTACAGATGATACAGAACAACAAAAAGCATCAAAAGAAGCTGGAGCTGATATTGTTGTTAATTCTGTTGATTTAGAAGATATTCTTAAAAAAGAAAAATTTGATTTTGATGTTATGGTAGCTGAACCTAAAATGATGATTACTTTAGGTAAATACGGAAAAGTTTTAGGACCAAAAGGACTAATGCCTAATCCTAAAACAGGAACAGTAACTCCTGAAACTGCAAAAGCAGTTGAAGAGCTAAAAAAAGGTAAAGCAAATTATCGTGCAGATAAATCTGGAATTATTCATTCTTTAATTGGGAAAGTATCAATGGATGCAAACAAACTTGCAGAAAATGCTGATACATTAATTCAATTAATTAAAAAATTAAAACCTTCAACTGTTAAAGGTACATATATGAAATCTGTTTATGTATCAACAACAATGGGACCTTCAATAAAAATTAAGATTGATTAATATGGATTTTAAAAATATTGTTTCTAAACAATTATTATTAGATGCTGAAATTAAAAAAGTTCACCAACAAAAAAATGAAAATTATAATAATCAATTATTAATTGCTCTTTTTGTTGAAGTTGGAGAGCTAGCAAATGAAATACAATCTTTTAAATATTGAAAAAAATCAAAAAATATTAATAATGAAAAATTATTAGAAGAATATGCAGATGGTATACATTTTTTAATTTCATTTGCTTTAAAGCATAAATGTAAGTTAAATATTGAACCAAAAATAATTTCACAAGATATTAATGTTCAATTTTTAAAAGTATTTAATTTAATTAATAAAATGTCAAAAAGAACATCTAAATGTATTATTGAAAAAACAATTGCTGTTTATTTAGGAATTGCTAAGTTATTAGAAATTTCTGATGAACAAATTGAAAATGCTTATTTTTTAAAAAATCAAATAAATTTTGAAAGAATTAAGAATAATTATTAATATAAATATATAATAAATTTTGTTATAATCAAACTAATCATTAACGCTAATTTGGTTTAAGGCTAGATTATTTGTATTTATGAAAGGTAAAAAAATGATTTCATCAAAAAGAAAACAAGAATTAATTAAAGAATTTGGAAAAAATGAAAAAGATTCAGGTTCAATTGAAGTTCAAATTGCAATTTTAACTGAAGATATTGAAAAATTAAAACCACATTTTCAAACAAATCCTAAAGATCTACATTCAAAAAGAGGATTTATTGCAAAAATAGAAAAAAGAAAAAAATATCTTGAATATTTAAAAAATAATAATTATGATAGTTATTCTTCTTTAATTAAAAAACTAAATATTAGAAAATAATTGAAAACTTCCTTCCAAAAGGAAGTTTTTTATTTTTATTATTTTTTTTGTAAAATTAATTCTAATTAATAAGTTTTTTACATGTATGTAAAGTTTTCAATTAATAAAACTTTTTAATGGCACTTAAAATGGATTCGAATGAGTGTGTCTTAATAATTAAAGATGAAATTCGTTAGAAGTTTAAGGAAGCAATAACACTCAAAAATATTAAAGATTAACAAAAATAAAAAAGGAGTTAGTTTTATTATGTCAACTAATACTAATAATGCTAATAATGTTACTAATACTAATAATGTTAGCGGTGCTAAAAAAGATGAAAAACAAATAATTTCTTTAAATAAATTATTAGAAGCTGGTGTTTATTTTGGACACAAAAAAGATAAATGAAATCCAAAAATGAAACCATTTATTCATGGTGTTAAAAATGGAACACACATTATTGATGTGTCAAAAACATACAAAGCTTTAGAATTGGCTTTTAAATTATTATCAAAAGCAGCAGAAAAAGGTTCTACTTTTATTTTTGTTGGTACAAAAAAACAAGCAAAAGAAACAATAAAAGAACAAGCTTTAAGAACAAATAGTTCATATGTTAATGAAAGATGACTAGGTGGAACATTAACAAATTCGAAAACCATTTTTTCTCGTATTAGAGTAATGGAAGATTTAGAAAATCTTGAATCAAGAAATTTTGAAGGTTACACTAAAAAAGAAGGAATTCTAATGAAAAAAGAATTAGAAAAACTTCACAAAAATTTAAATGGTATAAGAAATTTACAAAGAGTTCCTCATTTTATGATTGTTGCTGATTCAAATGAAGATTTAATTGCAATTAAAGAAGCTAAGAAAAAAAATGTTAAAGTTATAGGAATTATTGATACGAATACAGATCCTGAATTAGTTGATTTGGGGATACCAGC
>JAFWJI010000083.1 GCA_017511585.1 Mycoplasmataceae bacterium | reverse complement strand
TGATACACGGAGGGTAGTTGTCTATCGGGTATCATGCATTTATGTGGAGCTAGTTCAAAAAGAACAAAAGGAGACAACTAATAACTAAATTTATGGAAAAAGTGAACATTAAATTATCTGCTTATGAATCACAATTAGTAGACCAAGCAGCGATAAAAATTATTCAAACAATTAAATCTGCAGGAACCAAATATAGTGGACCAATTCCTTTGCCAACTAAATATGAAGAATTTACAATTCTACGTTCTGTTCATATTAATAAAAAGTCACGTGAGCAATTTGAAAGAAGAACACATAAAAGATTAATTGTTTTAAAAGAGACTTCAAAAGAATTAATGAACAAATTAGAAAAAGCTGAATTACCAGCTGGTGTAAACATCGAAATCGTTGTAAGAAACTAATACATATAAACTAAAGATTGAAAGTAGGAAAAATGAAAGGAATTTTAGGTAAAAAAGTCGGAATGACACAAATTTATTCTGACCATGGATATTCTATTCCTGTTACTGTTATTGAAATTGAGAAGAACATAGTAACAAAAGTGTTAACAAAAGAAAAAAATGGTTATGATGCTTTACAATTATCAACAAATGATAAAAAAGAAAAAAACACTTCAAAAGCATTAATTAATCATTTTAAAAAAGCCGGAACAACACCTAAACGTTTTGTAAAAGAAATTCGTGACATGGTTGGTTATGAATTAGGACAAGAAGTAAAACCATCAATTTTTAAATCAGGTGAGTTAGTTGATGTAACTGGTATTTCAAAAGGTAAAGGATTTGCCGGAACAATCAAAAGATGAAATCAACATATTGGACCTAAATCGCATGGTGGAGGAGGAGGTTCAAAACCAATTCGTCAAACCGGTTCTTTAGGGGATATTTCAGGAAACAAAGTTTTTAAAGGAATGACAATGCCATGTCATTTAGGACATGAACAAACAACAGTTCAAAACTTAGTTATTGTTGATGTTAATGTAAGAGAAAATTACATTTTAGTAAAAGGTTCAATTCCTGGAGCAAATAATTCTTTTGTTGTTATTAAACAAGCTGTAAAACAATTACCAAATAAAGCAGCTATTAAATTAGTAAATTTCAAAGAAGAAATTGAAAAGAATGAATTATTAGAAGAAAGTAAAAAATACGGTGTAGAAATTAATGCTGATATGTCAATAGAAGAAATGAAAGAAATCATTGAACAAGCACAAAAAGCTAAAGAAAAAGAAGAACAAAAAGAAGATGGAGGTAAATAATGTCTACTAATGAATTAAAAGAGAAAAAAACTAAAACTCCAAAATCTTCTGCTTCTTCTAAAACTAAAACACCTAAAAAACAAGAAGCATTAAAACCTTTAAAAAACACCGTTGAATTACCAAGTGCTGTTTTTGGAATAGAGATTAATAATCAAGCAATGTTTGATACTGTTATGATGGAACGTGCTTCAAGAAGACAAGGTACACATAGTGTTAAATCAAGAGCAGAAGTTTCAGGAACAGGTAAAAAACCTTGAAAACAAAAAGGAACAGGTAGAGCAAGACAAGGTTCTTTAAGATCTCCTCAATTTGTTGGTGGTGGTCGTGCTTTTGGACCAAGAGTAGAGAGAAATTATAATTTGAAAGTAAATAAAAAAGTTAGAAGATTAGCATTTTTATCAGCATTATCTTTACTTGCAAAAGAAGGTTCAATTCTTGTTGATGATTCTATTAAATTAAAAGAACCAAAAACAAAAGAATTAATTAAACAAATTAATGGTTTAAATTTAGAAGGAAGAAAAAGAATAATTATTGTTTCTTCTGATGAAAATATTTATAAATCAGCAAATAACATTCCAAACATTGCTGCTATAAAATTAAATTCTTTAACAGTCGAAGCTTTATTATGAACAGATGCATTAATTTTAAGTAGAGATGATATTAAAAAATTAGAAGGGATGGTTAAATAATGGAATTAACAAGCATTATTAAATATCCAATACTAACTGAAAAAACTTATCAACAAATGCAACAAAATGTTTATACATTTGCTGTTGATAAAAAAGCTACTAAAATTGAAATAAAAAAAGCTGTAGAGTTTATTTTTCAAGTAAAAGTAGATAGTATAAATACATTCAATGTTCCTAGAAAACCAAAAAGAGTTGGAAGATTTAATGGTTTTGTAGCAGGTTATAAAAAAGCTATTATAAAAATTTCTGAAGGATCAATTCAAATATTACCTGATGAAGGAATAGCAAAAGATACTGATTTAAAAGAAGATAAAGATAAAGAAACAAAATTAAAAGCTAAAGTTAAAGAAGTTGCTGATATTGAACAAAAAGTAGCAGAAAAAATCAAAAAAGCTGAAGATAAAGAAAAATCAAAAGAAAAGTAATTTAGTGAACATTGTAAGTTAAAAAGCTTAGAAGATAAATCAAATTAAAGAAAAACTATTTTTAAGCAAAGGAGAATTTATGGCAATTAAATACTTAAAACCAACATCAAATGGTCGTCGTAATATGACAGTATTAGATTACAACAAAAATTTAAGTGGCCATGAACCTGAAAAATCATTGTTAGTTACTTTACATCCACAATCTGGAAGAAATAATCAAGGTAAAATAACAACAAGACACAAAGGTTCAAGAGTAAAAAGAAAATATAGAATTATTGATTTTAAAAGAAATAAAGATGGAATTGAAGGAAAAGTAGTTTCAATTGAATATGATCCAAATAGATCTTCAAATATATCACTTATTTCTTATGCAGATGGTGAAAAAAGATATATTATTCACCCTAAAGGATTAGAAGTTGGAGATACAGTAATTTCTGGACCTAATGTAGATATTAAAGTAGGAAATACATTACCACTTGAAAATATTCCAGAAGGAACATTTATTCATAATTTAGAATTACAACCAGGAGGTGGAGCTAAATTAGCAAGATCAGCTGGTTCTTCTGCTCAAATTCTTGGTTTAGATGAATCTAAAAAATACGTTATTGTAAGACTAAAATCTGGTGAAGTTAGAAAGTTCTTACCAAAAGTTAGAGCAACAATTGGTGTTGTGGGTAATGAAGAACATTCTCTTATAAATATTGGAAAAGCTGGTCGTAATCGTCATAAAGGTATTAGACCAACAGTAAGAGGATCTGTAATGAACCCAGTAGATCACCCACATGGTGATGGTGAAGGTAAACAACCAATTGGTCGTAAAAGTCCAATGACATTATGAGGTAAAAAAGCGCTTGGTGTTAAAACTAGAGATACTAAAAAATCATCTAATAAATTGATTATTAGAAGAAGAAAAGGAGTTGAAAAATAATGGCAAGATCATTGAAAAAAGGTCCATTTGCTGATGAACATTTGTTGAAGAAAGTAGAAGCTATAAATACTAAAGCTGCTCCTAAAAAACCAATTAAAACATGATCAAGACGTTCAACAATATTTCCAGAATTTGTTGGTTTAACTTTTCAAGTTCATAATGGCAGAAAATTTATTGATGTTTATGTTACAGATGATATGGTAGGTCATAAATTAGGAGAATTTTCTCCAACAAGAACATATACAGGACATGGTGCTGATAAAGGGAAGAAAAAATAAAATATGAAAACACAAGCAATTGCACAATTAAAATTACAAAGAATTTCAGCACAAAAAGCACGTCTTGTAGCAGATCTTATTAGAAACAAAAAAACATCAGAAGCATTATCTATATTAAAAAATTCGAACAAAAAAGCAGCAAGATTATTACTTAAATTATTACAATCAGCAATAGCTAATGCAATAAATAATAACGGAATGGATATCGATAAATTATTTTTAGCAGAAGTTTTAATTAATGAAGGACCTACTTTAAAAAGGTTTCAACCAAGATCTCAAGGTAGAGCTTATTCAATTTTCAAAAGAACATCTCATATGATAATCAAATTAGAAGAAGAAGGGAAATAAAGGTAAATAAAATGGGACAAAAAGTAAATCCAAATGGTTTTCGTTATGGAATAACAAAAAAGCATAATACAATTTGATATGCAAATAAAAAAGATTTTCCAAAACTTCTATTAGAAGATCAAAAAATTTATGAATATATTAATAAATTCACAAGAGAATATGAGATTGGTAAAGTTGAAATAAGAAGAACTCAAAACTATAAAGTAACAGTTTTTATTCATACAGCAAAACCAGGTGTTGTATTGGGTCAAGAAGGTTCTAATGTAAAAGCGTTAGAAAAAAATATTCAAAAATTTGTAAGAAATAAAAAATTAGATTTAAATATTGAAGTAGTAACAATAGACAAACCTTCTTTAAGTGCTAAATTATTAGCAGAAGATATTGCTATTAAATTAGAAAATCGTGGTTCTTTTAGAAATGCACAAAAACAAGTTATTCGTGATGCAATGAAAGCAGGAGCATTAGGAATAAAAACTAAAGTTAGTGGTCGTTT
>JAFWJI010000082.1 GCA_017511585.1 Mycoplasmataceae bacterium | reverse complement strand
TGTATATTTTATATGTACAACTAACTGTTAGAGCAGATATTGATGCCATAGAAGTTAGTCTATTAGATCTAATTTTAAAATTTCTTTCCTAAAATATCTTCATTAATTTTATTTATTTAATTAAATTTATCAAATATTTTGTAGTTGGCCAATTCGATATATCTATTATAATTTAAGTTGTTTATGTGAGGATATCATGAGAGAATTTAATGAACAAGAATTAATTAGAAGACAAAAAGTTGAAGAAAATAATAAAAATAATATTAAATCTTATTTAAAGAAACAAAAAATAAGTCATAAGATTAACCAAATATTAAATCAATATAAAGATTTTTCTAAAGAAGAATTAGAAATTAGTAACAATATTGTTTCAACATATGGAAGAATTATTAGTAAAAGAGGTCCTTTTACTCAAATAAGATTAGATGAAGATAATTGTCAAATATATGTTAATAATAAGATGAATCAAGAATTATTTGATTTTGTTTCTAAATTAGATATTGGAGACATTGTTTGAGTTCAAGGAACAGTTATGAAAACAATGACTGGCGAAATTGCAATCAAAGCCCAAGAAGTTAAACTTATGTCAAAATCTTTAAAAGTATTACCAGAAAAATATCATGGTCTTGTTGATGTAGAAGAAAGATATAGACATAGATATGTTGATTTGATTGTCAATAAAGATGTTAGAGAAACTTTTAAATTAAGAACTAAGATAATTTCAACATTAAGACATTTCATGGATCAAAGAGGATATTTAGAAGTAGATACACCAATTTTACACCCTATTTTAGGTGGAGCAGCTGCTCGTCCATTTACAACACATCACAATGCTTTAAATAGAGAATTTTATTTAAGAATAGCAACAGAATTACCACTGAAAAAATTAATTGTTGGTGGTTTTGAAAAAGTTTATGAAATTGGAAGAATATTTAGAAACGAAGGGATAGATACAACACATAATCCCGAATTTACTTCTATTGAATTTTATGAAGCTAATGCTGATTTAGAAGATATGATGAATATTACAGAACAAATTTTTAAATATTTGGCAAAACAAATAGGCAAAACAACAATTGATTGAAATGGAGCAACAATTAATTTAGAACAAGATTTTAAAAGAATAGAAATGTCTAGTGAAATTTCTAAATATGTTGGTTTTGATGTTAAAAAAGCTTCTTTTGAACAATTGAAAAAAGAAGTAGAAAAAATAGGTCAAAAAATTGAAAACTATTATGATGAAGGACATTTAATAAATATTTTATTTGAACATTATGTAGAAGAAACTTTAATTCAACCAACATTTGTTTATGGTCATCCATTATCAATTTCTCCTCTTGCTGCAAAAAATGATGAAGATCCTAGATTTACAGATCGTGCTGAATTGTTTATAAATAAAAAAGAGTTTGCTAATATGTTTACAGAATTATCAGATCCAATTGATCAATTAGAAAGATTTGAAGAACAATTAAAAGAAAAAGAAGCTGGTAATGATGAAGCAAATGAAATTGATTATGATTTTATTGAAGCATTAGAATATGGAATGCCTCCTGCAGGTGGATGTGGAATTGGAATAGATCGTTTAATTATGTTATTAACAAACCACTCTTCAATTAGAGAAGTTCTTTTATTTCCACACATGAAATCAGAAAAGTAGGAGGTAAGAATGAAAAAACTTTTTTCTTTCGACTTAGATGGAACGCTTTTAAATAATGAAGGTTCAATTTTTATTGAAAATATTGAAGCAATTGAAAAAGCGAGCAAAAAAGGACATAAAATTGCAATTGCAACTGGAAGAAATTATATTTATGCTCAATTAGCTATTAAACAATATTGAGGTTTATTTGATTATTTTGTTGGATGCAATGGCGGAATAATGCATTCAATTAGAGAAAGAAAAGTTTATTTAGAAGAAGAAAAAATAAGTTTTGATTTTGTACCAAGCATTATAGATGAAATAAAAGAAGTTGGTGGAACAATTCAAATTTCAACAGATAAAGATGTTTTTGTTGAAATGTATATATATGAACATAATTTAAAAATAATTTCTGATAATGTAAAAAAGAATTTTTTCGATTCTTTTAAAAGAGTTAAAGATATGGATGAAGAAGATAAAAAATCTATTATTCAAATTTCTGTCCATTTTGAAGAACATAATTTAAGAAAATATTGGACTAAATGAAATGAATTATATGGTTTACAATATGAATTTACAATAACATCTAAAAATAATATTGATATTAATTTAAAAAATATAAATAAGTTAATGAGAATTAAAGAGATTGCTAAAATAGAAGATGTTTTATATGAAAATGTTTTTGTTTTTGGTGATTCACAAAATGATAATCAAGCACTAGAATATTACAACAACACATATGCAATGGAAAATTCTTTACCAGAAACTAAAAAAAGCGCAAAAAATATTATTGGAAACAATAATTCTAAAGATATTTCAAAAGCAATACTTAAAAATATTTAATTTATGAAATTAGAATTTGGTACAGCTGGTATAAGAGGTGTTGTTGGTAATGATATCAATAATCTTAATGAAGCACATGCTGCTTCAATTTTTGAAGCATATGCTAAATATATAAATGATAATTTTGTTGATAAAGAAAAAATAGTTGTTATTGGTCGTGATAATAGAATAAAAGGAAAACAATTTTCAATAATTGCAGCAAATATATTGACATCATATGGAATAAAAGTTTATTTTAATAACCAAATGTTAGCAACTCCTTTTATTTCTTTTTTAATAAAAAATAAAAAAGCTATTGGTGGAATCAACATTACAGCTAGTCATAATCCTAAAGAGTATAATGGAATTAAGTTATACAATAAATTTGGTTATCAAATGTTACCGGATGAAATTTCTAAGATTAAAAGATATTTAGAAAAATATGAAAACTATCAACATTATTTAAATTCAAATGTTGAATTAAATCAATCTAATTTAATTTTAAATATTGATGATAATGATTATGAAAATTATGTTAATAAAATATTGGAATTAAATTTGCAAAATATAGATTTATCTAATATAAAAATTGTTTATTCTCCATTACATGGAACAGGATATAAATATGTTAAAAAAATATTTGATAAATTAAATGTTAATGTAGTATATCAACAAAATGAAATTGTAGAAGATGAAAATTTTACTTATGTAGAAAATCCTAATCCTGAATATGAAATCGCTTATAAAAATTGTATTAAATTAGCTCAAAAAGAAAATGCTGATTTAATATTAATTACTGATCCTGATTCTGATAGAATTGGCGTTTCTTTTGTAGATGATAAACAATTTAAATTTATAAATGGTAATGAAAATGCAATATTAATTACAGATTATTTATTGAATAATAAAAAAAATGAATCAAGAAATAAACAATTTTTAATATATTCTTTTGTTTCAACTTCTTTACCTTCTCAAATGTGTAAACAAAATGGAATAGATTCATTTGTAACTGAAACAGGATTTAAATGAATAGGTCAAAAAATTGAACAATTAAAAGATCAAAATCAAAATTTATTTTTTGCATTTGAAGAATCTTATGGTTCTTTAATTGATGATTCAATTTCATTAGATAAAGATGCAATTCAAGGAGTTTTATTAATAACAATTATTGCTTCTTTAGCTAAAAAAGAAAATTTAAATTTAGGTGATAAATTAGAACAAATTTATTCTAAATATGGTTTTATGAAAGCCAAGTCATTTTCTTTTGATTTAAAAGATAAAGATCAATTAGACATAATAAAAAATAAATTTAAAAATATTAATTTTGATTCAGCTAATTTTTTAGATTATTCAAAAGGTATTAGAAATATTGAACCTAATGATATGTTGTCATATGAATTTATTGATAGTTTAAATTGAGTATCTTTAAGACCTTCAGGGACTGAACCAAAGTTTAAAATTTATATCCATGTTGTTGAAAAAACAAAAATTGATTCTGAAAAAAAATTTGAACAACTTTATCAAATTATTAAAGATAAATTAAATCTTTAATTTAAACCATTTGGAAATAGTTTTGTTTTAATGTTTTGTCCATAAAGTTTTTTAAGATTTTGTTTATAAGATGTTTTTTGATTTGGAAAACCACCTTCGATTAAATCATAACCTTCTAGATTGTATTTACCAAATTTTCCTCCATAATTAAATCCTTCACAATATAGTGCAACAGATATTCCAACTTGTGCATTAGGATCTCCACCAAAATGAATACCTCAAGTATAACCGTCTTTATCCATTAACATAGAACCAGAAGAACCTTCTCCCAAATTAGCATAGTTTGAAGCATACATTAAACCTCATTGAGTAAATGTTGTAGTTAATGAATAATTTTGACGATAACTATAAGTTAAATAAGATAATCCAATAGCAGCATCTATAATTCCATAATTATTATTTCCTTGAAAATTTTTGTAGTGATTACTTTTTGATAAACTAGTTAGTTTTTCTGGGTCAACTAATGGTGCATTATTTTTATCTGCTGGCCTTGATGACATTAATTGAGTTTCTCTTCAATATGAATTATTATCCAATGTAGGAAAACCTAATACTGAAAAATAGTTTTCTTTTATATTATTTGGATTTTTTAATAAAGATTCTTTTTTATATTTAAAGTGTCTACTTGTATCTGCAACATAATCTTGTGTTATTTCTTTTGCTTCTTCAGGACTACTAAAAGTTACTTCCATAACTGCAAAATCAATATATTCTTCCATATCTTGTCATTTTGGATCTTTTGTAAAGTTTTTAGGAGAAGTAGTTAAAAAATCATTTCCTATAAAAATAGTTTTAACTTTATCAGCCGGAACAGCTTTTCTTATAAAATTATCTGGATTGTTTAGAGATGTACCAAATTCTTTACCGATTCGAGGATCTTTTACTGTTTCTAAGTATACTTCTTTAGTGTTGTAGTAAGGTTCGTTTTCTATTTCATATCTATCGGGTGTGATAGT
>JAFWJI010000081.1 GCA_017511585.1 Mycoplasmataceae bacterium | reverse complement strand
TTAGTTGCTGGTTCTATTTGAGGTTCTTTAGCAGCTGGTCATTCAACAGCTAAATTGTTATTAGTATTTTTCCCAATTTGATTATTTGCAGTATCAGGATTCCAACACGTTGTTGCTAATAGTATTTTATTTTCAATGGGATTATTTTATATGATAAATGGAGCTGAACAAGAAACTCTTTTATTAGGACTTAATTATGCAGTTAATAGCAGCCATTTTAAAAATTTAGATATTGCTTCAATTAAGAATTTTAAAGAAATTAAATCTTGAGTAAATATTGGTGATTTTGCATTCCGTTTATCTTTAATGAATCTTTTACCTGCAACTTTAGGTAATTGAATATCTGGTTCTTTTTTCTTGCCATATACTTATTACTATTTATCTGGACATTATAAAGAAATGAGAAAACAACTTCATAATGTTGTTTAAAATTTATTTGTTTAATTTTTTATTTAAATATAAAATTTAAATTAATTAAATCATTTGATATTTTGAGTATAATTAGATTTTAATTAAATAGATTAAAGATTGCCACTGTGCAATCTTTATAATACAAATTATATTTAATAAAAATTAATAAGGAGGTTGAGAATTGTTCCAAGAATTAAAGAAAAAAATCGATTTTGAAATTAGTTCAATCCAATTTGTTAAAAGAGACGGAATTAAATATTTAGATATCGAAATACCAGAAACTGATTTGCAAAAAATAGAACATAAATCAAGAATAATTTCTAATATATTAGATGAAATTTATTTAACTGATCAAAATTATTATTTAAATATTTATTCCACTGGTACAGAAAAAGAAGTGAAAATCGATAATTTAAATTTGTTTTTAAATAGTTATTTATTCTTTGAATTAAAAAAACAAATTTTAGACAAAAACAAATGAGAAGGAACGCTCATAGAGAATAATAATGACCATGTTGTTTTAAAAATTAACAAAAAGGGTAGATTTCAAAAGATAACCATTTTAAAAGAAAATATAGTTTTTGTTAAAACAACAGCTAGATTAAGAAAGGAAGCAAAATATGAAAAATAAAATTTCTAACCAAAAAGAAACATTAAACCTTATTAATTTTGTATCTCAAACAAAAAATATTGATAAAAAGATAATTATTGGTTTTTTGCAAAAATCAATCCAAAGAATAGTTAATTCACAATTAGATTCTGATGCTGAAATTTTACTAGATATTGTTGATGATGAATTAATATTAAGTAATTCAAAAAAACTTGTTATTGATGATTCTGAAGAATACAAAGCCGATTCTAAAGTAGTAGATATTCATTTATCAGAAGCAAAAGAAATAGATCCTAATATCAAAATTGGCGACACTATATCAGATAGAATTTTATTTGAAGATTTTTCTAGATCTTTATATTCAAAAATTGAACAATCTTTTAGAATAGAAATTTTAAATTGAGAAAAAAGAAGAGTTTATGAAAAATATCAATCAATGATTGGTTCTATTGTAGAAGCAAAATTAGAAGAAGATTTTGGTGGTAAAGGAGCAACATTTTTACTTGAAGATGGAACATTATGTTACATGCCGACAAAATATCAAAATCCTAATATTAATTTAAATAATAAAAAATATCATAATGTTACTATTGAAGAAGTTTATGAAAATTCTAAAAATTATCAAGTTTTAGTTTCTAATGATTCTCCAAATAAAATAAGAGAAATTCTAAAAAGAGAAATTCCTGAAATTGAAAATGGTCAAATTCAAATTGTAAGTATTTCTAGAATAAAAGGAGAAAGATCAAAAATTTCATTTAGAAAAAATCCTGAATTAGAATTAGAAATTGATGTTATTGGTTCAATTATTGGAAATAATGGCGAAAGAATTGAAAGAGTATGTAATGAAATTGGTGAAAAAATCGATGTTGTTTTATACTCAAATAATATTTTAGAATATATTTCTAATGCTTTAAGTCCAGCTAAAATCGTTTCTATTATTAAAAAGCAAGGAACAAATGATTATTTAGTTGTTGTTCCAAATAGACACAATACTATAGCAATTGGTAAAAAAGGAATAAATGTTAAATTAGCAGTAGAGCTAATTAGGGTTAATATTGATATTTGTTCATATTCTTATGTTTTAGAAAATGGTATTCAAATAAATTGAAATGGTAATATAACAAAAGAAGAATTAGAAAAAATAGATAGTGGATTTGTTGAAAATAAAATAGCAAATAATAATCATCATATTCAAAAAAGAAGAAACAATAATAATAAAAATAATACATGAAGACACGATATTACAAACAATATTGATTTTTCTAAAGAAATTGAAGAATATAATTCTGAGATTTTATCTTATGAATCAGTTGATTATTCTCAATTTAATATTCAAAATGAATCAACAAATAAAAGTCCATCATTTGAAGAAATCAATGATAAAAATGATATTGATTTTAATAATATAAAAGAAGTAGAAGAAAAAGTTAATAATTTCGAAATTGATAAAGTAAATAGTAATTTTAAGTTTGACAAAGAAATTATTGGTGATATTAATTTAGATGATTACGATTTTTCAGATTTTGATGATGAATTTTAATTAATTATTTTTTGATAATGATTGTTAAAAGAAAATGTATAGTTACTGGAAAAATCGTTCCTACAAATAATTTGATTAGATTTGTTTTATTAAAAAATGGAGATATTCTTTTTGAAAAAGATAAAAAAATCCTTGGTCGTGGTGCTTATTGCATAAATGACAATGAAACAATCGAAGTTTTATTTAAAAGAAAAATATTAAATAAATCTTTTAAAAAAAATATTCCTCATGAAAAATATGAAATTTTAAAAAAGGAGGTGGAAGAATATGTCATTAAAAAATAAAAACAAAAAAAGATTATCAAATGATGAAGAAATAAAAAATCAATTAACTGATGTAAAAGTAGAATTAAAAGATGGTGTTTTTATTTTTACAGGACCCATGAGTGTTAATGAATTTGCAAAAATGATTAAAAAACCTGCTAATGAAATATTAACTAATTTTTTTAAAAAAGGTATTTTGCATAATTTGAATTCTATTCTTTCTGAAGAAGAAATAGCTGAAATTTGTTTTGATTATGGATTTGATTTTAGAAAAGAAATTGAAATGAATGAATCAAATTTCATGGATCATTTTGAAATTGAAGATGAAAAAGAAAATTTAGAACCAAGGCCACCAATTATTACAATAATGGGTCATGTTGATCATGGTAAAACAACATTAATTGATAAAATTAGAAATGCTAATGTAGCTGCAACAGAAGCTGGAGGAATTACTCAACATACTGGTGCTTATCAAATTGTTCATAATAATAAAGTAATAACTTTTTTAGACACTCCTGGTCATGAAGCATTTACAGCAATGAGATTAAATGGTGCTAAAGTAACCGATATTGTTATATTAGTTGTTGCAGCTGATGATGGTGTAATGCCTCAAACAATCGAAGCTATTGATCATGCAAAAGCTGCCAATGTACCTATTATTGTTTTTGTTAATAAAATGGATAAACCTAATGCCGATCCTGAAAGAATAAAAGCTGATTTATCTAAACATGATATTCTTTGTGAAGAATGAGGTGGACAAGTACCATTTATTTATGGTTCTGCTTTAAAAAACCAAGGAATAAACGAATTGTTTGAAGCTATTTTGTTGCAATCAGATTTAATGGAATTAAAAGCAAATAAAAATCGTTCACCTATTGGAACTGTTATTGAAGCAAAAATTTCAACAGGAACAGGTACAATAGCAACTTTGATGGTAACAAATGGAACAATATATAAAAGAGATTTTATTGTTGCTGGATCAAATTATGGAAGAATTAAAACACTTTTAAGTATTGATGGTAAAGAAATTGAATCTGCCGGACCAGGAACTCCTGTTGTTGTAACTGGATTAAATTATCTACCTAAATCAGGTGATAAATTTTTAGGTTTTGAAAATGAAAAGTTTGCTAAAAAGTTAGCTTCTAAAAAAGCGTTTGTAGATAAACAAAACGAACTTAATACTAAAAACATAAATTTAAATTCTGTTGGTGATAAAAAAATGGTAAACATCATAATTAAATCAGATGTCCAAGGAACAGCGGAAGCTATCAAATTTTCTTTATCTAAACTTTCTAATAAAGATGTAGCAATAAATGTTATTAGATTTTCAAGTGGTTCAATTACTAATTCTGATATTTTATTAGCAAAAGCATCCAATGCAATAATTTTTGCTTTTAACTTAAAAGTAGATGGTTCAATTAGAAATTTAGCAAATCAAGAAAAAGTTGTAATAAAAACGTCTTCAATAATATATGAAATAATTGAAGAAATTGAAAAAATAGTTAAATCTTTAGGAGATCCAGAATACAAAGAAGAAAAAGTAGGAGAAGCAATTATTCAAAAAATATTTTATTATTCAAAAGTAGGAAATATTGCCGGATGTTTAGCTACAGATGGGGTTATTAAGATTAATACCAAAATGAAATTATTAAGAAATAATAAAATTATTCATGAAGGTATATTAGAAACTTTACAACATGAAAAAGAACAAATCAAAAAAATAGAAAAAGGGAAAGAATTTGGTACTCATATAAAAGGATTTAACGATATAAAAGAAGGAGACATAATTCAAACATTTGAAGATGTTTTAATTAGTAATTAATTATGAAAGACATAATGTTAACAACAATTGATTATATTCCTGGAGTTGAATTTGAAGTTATAGGTATAGTTGTTGCAGCTAAAATTCTTTGATTTCGATCAAAAAACGCATCAAGTAAAGCTTTAATAAAATTAAAAGAAGAAGCAAGTCTTTTGGGAGCTGATGCTGTTGTTGGTATTAGACCAGATACTACATCAACAGGTTCACAATGTTATATCGGTACAGCTGTAAGGTTTAAAAAATAAAATATGAATGAAATTCAAAGAAGAAAAAAAGAAGCAAATTATTTATTATGAATTTCTAAAATAATAAATGAAGATGTTAAAAATTCTAACTTAAAAAATGTAAGTGTTGTTGATGCTAAATTATCTAATGATGGTTCAAATTTAAAAGTTTATGTTGTTTTTGATAAAAATGAAAAAAAATCATTAGAAGCATTAAATAATACAAAAGGTTTTATTAGAAAAGAATTGTCAAATTATGATTTTAATTCTAGAAAAGTTCCTGAATTAGTTTTTGTTTTAGATGAAGTTTTTAAAACAAGTTCAAGAATAGAAGAAATATTACAAAAAATTAATGCTAATAAAAAGGAAGAAGATGATTAGTGATTTTGATGCAATTGTTGTTGGAGGAGGTCATGCTGGTATTGAAGCAGCTTTTGCACTTGCAAAAAATAATTTTAAAGTCGGTTTAATAACTTTAAATAAAAATAATTTAGCTTCGCTACCTTGTAACCCTTCTATTGGTGGGCCAGCAAAAGGAATAATAACAAAAGAAATAGATGCACTTGGAGGAGTGCAAGGTTATTTTGCTGATAAAGCAATGATTCAAATAAAAATGTTAAACACTTCTAAAGGACCGGCAGTTAGAGCATTAAGAGCTCAAATTGATAAAGAAAAATATTCTAAAATTGTTTTAGAAGAAATTTTAGAAAATAAAAATATATTTTTAATTGAAGGATTAGCTGAAAAAATTGTTGTTGAAAAAAATGTTGTCAAAGGTATAGAACTAGATAATAAAAATATTCTAAATGCTAAAATAGTTATTTTAACCACCGGAACATACATGGATTCCAAAATTTTAAGAGGTCAAGAAGTAGAAAGAAGCGGGCCTAATAATGAAAAAACAACTCAAAAACTATCTCAATCTTTAATTGATAATGGAATTAAATTAATAAGATTAAAAACCGGAACACCTGCAAGAATTTATGCTGATTCTATAAATTGAGATGAATTAGAAGAAGAGATATTACCTATTGAACAATTAACTTTTAGTTCTAAAACAACTAAAAAAGTAAAAGCACAAATTCATTGTTGATTAACATATACAAATCAAGAAACACATAAAATTATTAAAGAAAATATACATAAATCATCAATGTATTCTGGATTAATTGAAGGTGTTGGGCCAAGGTATTGCCCTTCAATTGAAGATAAGATTATAAAATTTGCTCATAAAGAACGTCATCAAATATTTTTTGAACCTGAAACAGAAAAACAAGATATTTATTATATTAATGGTTGTTCGACTTCTTTGCCTGTTGATATTCAAGATAAATTTTTAAGAACAATTCCTGGTTTAAAAAAATGCAAAATTCAAAAATATGGTTATGCTATTGAATATGATGCAGTAGAATCAGGACAAATTTTTAAATCTCTAGAATCTAGAAAAATCAAAAATTTATATTTTGCCGGACAAATAAATGGAACCAGTGGATATGAAGAAGCGGCTTGTCAAGGTTTAGTTGCAGGAATAAATGCATCTTTAAAATTAAAAAATAAAGAACCATTAGATTTAAAAAGAAATGATTCTTATATTGGTGTTTTAATTGATGATTTATTTATAAAAGGTACTAAAGAACCATATAGAATGTTAACTTCACGTGCAGAATATCGTTTACTTTTAAGAAACGATAATGCAGATATTAGAATGGCTGATTATGCATTATATGCTAATATGATTTCTAATGAAGAATATTCAAAAATCGATCAAAAATATTTGTCAATAAAAAATAAGATTAAACAATTAGAAAATACATTTTTATCTTCAAATGATCCATTAGCAAAAAAATATTCAGTTTTAAATGGTTCTTCATTTTTAAAAATTCTTGCTAGACCAGATGTTGATTTGGAAGATTTTATTTCTGATTATGAATTTAAAGAAGAATTAATTATCCAAATAAGATTAGAAGGATATATTGAAAAACAAAATAAATTAGCTTCAAAAATGCTTAAATTAGAAAAATTAAAAATACCTAATAATATTAATTATGATGAAGTAAATAATTTGGCAATTGAAGCACGAGATAAATTAAAACAAATTAATCCAACAACAATTGGACAAGCATCAAGAATTAGCGGTATAAACCCTTCAGATATTGAAATGATATTATTTTATATGAATTTAAAATATAAAAATAATAAGGAGAATTAATGTCGTTAATTGATCAAGATTTAGAAGATAAAAATAATGATGAAATTGATAATAAATTTAATCAATGTAAAAAATGTAATAAAAATTTAAATTCTAAAACAATCATTTTATTTTGTGAATTTTGTTTTAATGAATTTATTAAAGAATCATTAGATAATATAAAAACAAATTTGATTAAAATAGTTGAAGAAAAGAAAAAAATAAATCAAATAATTTCAAAAATAAATCAAGATTTAAAAAATGATAAATTAAATTTAATAGTTGTAAATAAATTAGAAATTGATTTATTAAATTTTAAAGCTATTTTAGATAAATTAGAAATTGATCATAAATTAAATAAAGATGCTTTCTATTTGAACCAAAATCAAGCAAATAATGTGAGAAAATTACAAAATTGAACCTTATTTGATATTGTCGAAATAGGTGATAATAATGAATAATAAAAAAGTTGTTAAAAATGATGATGTTATTGATATTGAATTAGAAAATAATAAAAAAGTTCAAGGAAAAATATTATTTACTTTTAATGAAAATGGAGATCAATTTATATTATATGAAATTGATGGAACTGCTTATGGAGGTAAGTTAAAAGATGATAATAGTATTATGCCAATTAGCGATGATGAATGAGGATTGGTAGAACAAATTTTTAATCAATGAATGGAAGAAAATGAAGACTAATCAAATAATAAGAACAATTTTAATAACCACAGTTGTAGTTGCTATTTTAGTTGCAATAATTTCTTTTTCTATTATTATGTTTAAAGTTTCGAAAAAAAAGAAAGAAATTAGATTAAATCAAATAAATTTTGAAAAGCAATTATCTTCAAAAGATAGTGAAATTAAAATGAAATCTAGAGCTGATTTTGGCCAACCAATTGAACAATTACAAAACATTTTAAAAAATAGTATTAGTCATGAAATAGTTGAATTTTGTATTAATTCTTGTATTAGAAATGATTATAAAAATGTTTTACTAGTTGGTAATGTAGAATTATATGAAGCTATCACACTATCTTCAAAAGCAAATGCAAATGTTTATGTTCAATCAAATAATTTTCCTTTAAAAGAATATGAAAATATAAAAAATGAAATTATTGAAATAAAACATAATTTAAATATTTTAAATTCTATAAGTGAAGATCAAAAATTTGATTCAATAATGATTTTAAATTCAACTAACAACTTCGATAAAATGTTTTTAGAATGAGAAAAATTTTTGGTAAAAAATGGAATGTTCATTATAGCAAATACTAAATCAAACAAAAAAAACATTAAAGTTTTAGAAAAAGTAGTTAATAATTTTGGATATAAGTTTGAACAAATAAATTGATATACAGGATTTATGATAATTGTTAATAATTAATTTGCATTTAGCAAATTAA
>JAFWJI010000080.1 GCA_017511585.1 Mycoplasmataceae bacterium | reverse complement strand
CATTAAAATAATTTAACTTTAATGAAACTCCTTGATAATTTCTTTTTGCATCTTCAACTAAAGAAATAGTTTCCATCATTGCATATCCATCTAAAAATTCTGATAGATGTTCTAATTTGCCAACATTTTTTAATTTTAAAGAACTTCAATCCACTTCAATTTCAGAAACTCTAACTTTATAACCATAGACTCTTTTTTGAACATAATTATTTTCTGAATCCAATAATACAAAACCTTTATTGTTTTGATTTGGTAAATATTCTTTTTTAATTCTTAAAGATACAATTACATAATCATTAACCAATAAACCTAAGTTTTTTATATTATCATCAAAAGTTCTTCATAGACCATATTTTTGTTCATTTTGTTCATTTTCTTTATATAAATGATCAAAAGAAGTTATTTCTTTTAATTGTTTTTCATCTAATTCTTTATCAGATACATAATAAGCAAGTTCTAAAGCATTTGCTTGGTCAGTAGGTAATATATTTAAAAATTCTTTAAAATTTTGTTTTATATTTGTTTGGTTATCTTTAATAAAAATATTAAATCCGCCTTCTGATTGATAAAAAATTGGTTGTTCTTTATCGTCTTTAAAACTGACTATAATTTCTTTATTTTTTAAAGGGTTTTCTATTTCAATTGAAATATAAAATTTAATTTCAGGAGAAGACAATGTATAACTATTATCTTTTTGTAAAACATTATTTTTATATACTTGATAATCTAAAGAATTTGATACAAAAGATATTTCAATATATTTATTTGTAAAATTACCAACTAATTCTGTGTATTGTAAAATTTCTCCTGTATTTGAATTGAAAATTTTATTATTAGCCTTTAAATTATCATTTGAATCATTTTTATAAACAATATCAAAAATACCAGAAGAAGAATATCCTGATAGCATGCTATTAAATTTAGAAATATTCTTAGTTAATAAAATAGCATTTTTATCAGTATTTCAAACTTCAAAATTATTAGCAACAAATGGTGTTAAATTATCAATATTAATATATCCTTTAACATCTTGATTTTTGTCTTTTGTTATTAATTGAACAAACGGATTATCTTCATCATTATCAACTAAAATATCATCAACTAATAATGAATATTTATTATCTTCAGAATAAGTTTGATTTAATACCCATTTAGCTTTTATATCTTCTCTTTGAATAATTCATTTTTGTTCATTTAAACTTCCTGATAAATTGTCAAGCAATATGATGAATTCTTCTTTTTTATATCAATTAATTTCATCAATTGAATAAACAATTTTTACAACATCTTTATTTTGAATTTGATTTGCATTATAAAAATTTTCAATTGCTTTATCTTCATTAATATTTAAATTTTTAGTATTACCACTTAATTTTATTAAGTTTAATCAACTAGATTGTGCATTTAAAGAAATAGAAAAATTAGATGTATTTAATTTAATGGGTTCTGAATATATCGAATTTAAATTGTTTTCAAAAACAAATCCTGGTTTAATTTTGAATCTTATTCAATAATTTTTATATGAATCAATTGAATATTGATTATATTTTTCTGATCAATATTGATCCAATGGTAATAAAGTATCTTTATTAGTTCTTGAATTAAATTCAACAATTAAACCATTAGGAATGTTAATTAATCATCTTTCTAAACCAACAATTTGATATTTTGAAACCGAACCTTCTAACAATAAGTTTTCATATATTCATTTTTGTTCTAAATCTTGTCTAGTATGAATAAATATTTTAAATTTAGCAGCATTATCTAAATTTTCTTTATTAACAATTATGTAATTATTATTAGATAATTGATATTTATTTCCTTCATTAAAAATTTGGAATTTTACTCATACTTCATTTGTAGAAAAATTAATTTTTTTATTAGCGAAAATATTTTGTAAATCATCTAAAGTAAATCAGGTTGCAGTTTTACCATCTACTTCAATTGATTGTCCGCCAATTGAATAAACAATTTTTAAATTGCAATTATATATTTCATTATATATTTTGTCATCATAATCAGCTGGTAAACTATTAAATAAAACTTCATCAATAATTTGTTTTTCTCTTACTTTTAAAATCTCTATATTAGTAATATTTTTTGTTGTACCTTCTAATTTTAAAGTTTCTAGCAAATTAATATCTACTTTAATTGTTCTTGGTCAATCAATTAATGAATTTATTTTTCTAAATAAATTAGGTTCTATATTTTCTTGATTTTGATTTGTAGAATCAAATAATTGAATTTGAGAAAATGTTGAATTAAATATTTTTATATAAATTGCACATGAAACATCATCGAATATAGTAACTTGTTCTAAGTTGTTATATCATTTATCATTAATTCCTGCAGAAAATGAAAAATTTATTCCTAATTTATATTTGAAAAATTGAAAAATATCATTAAATGATTTATTTAATAAAAAACTTGATGTTGATGTTCCATAAACATTTTCAATAAACAATTCTTTTTTAGCCGCTACTAAATCAACATAACTTCTTTGATTTTGTTTTTTATTAATAACAGATACTTTATTATTACTTAAATGATTTACTAAATTTGTTAAATCAATTCTAGTTATCAAATTATTAGTTTTAATTAATTCTCCACTTTTAACTTTGTCTAATGAACCTGTACTTTTATCAATAATAACCAAATTATCAACTTTAGATTTTATTGTTGCTTTTATCTTAAATTGACCAGATACAAAAGAAACTATTCCGAAATTATCAGAATCATATTTTTTAGATAATTGTTCAATTTGATTTAATAATTCATTTAAACTTAATCAAGATAATAAGGTTTCATTTTCGTTTTCATATATCAATTTATATGCAATATAAAAATCTTCAGAATTATATTTAACATTAGCATTAGAAGCTAAAAAGTTATTTATTAATTGTTTTTCTTTTTCAATTAAAACATTTTGATCAAAAACATTAGATGTATTATTTCCAATATTTATTGTTCCTGATAATTCTAAATTAGATAATTGTTGCATATCTATGAAAATATAAGGATTTTTAGTATTTGGATGCAATTTATAAATTCTAGCTGTTTGTTCAATAGCTGGTCCATAAACATAATTTTCATTATTTACCACAACTCTAACAAAAATATCTTTATTAGATTCTAATTTTTTAGGTATAGTATCTATTCAAACAAGTTTATCATTAATGTAACTTTCATAATTTTCAGGAATATTTTTATCAATTAAAAATTGAACTTTTAATCTTTTAGTTTCATCTGAATAAATAGTATTTGTTGATTCTTCATGATAAAACTGATTTGAAAAGTCAAAAAATATTTCATTGTCATTAGACAACACAAAATTTATTTTTAACATTTTTTCAACAATAGTATCTAAGTAAATTTTAATTGGGTTTTTAAAATCATTATTTGAAGAATCTTTTAATAAAATATGTTCACTAACTACTAATAATCACTTTTTATCAGATGTAAAGTCAATGCTTGTATAATTGCTATTTTGTTCATAATTTTTTAATCTAATTCTAAAAGAAACTCCATTAAAACTACGGTCTTCTAAATTTTCTAATGCTTTATTAACTTCATCTTGAAAATTAGTTCCATATTTTATAAATTTAGTGCCTGAACCGACATTTTCTTCTAAATCATTAGATAAACAAAATTTAAACTCTATCTCAAAATCATCTTTTGTTAAATCGAATTTATTATTTTTATTTTTATTAAAAGTAATTAATTCTTGTTTTAATAAATCAATTGATTTTTCTAATTCTTGAATATTAATATTTATTTTTTTTGTATTACCTGAAAATAAAGAATTAGCTGTATTTGAAAAATTTTCAATTATTTTTTGATCTATACTAATTGTTCCAGGTACTACTAATTCAAAAATTTCAATACCAGAATATTTATTTGTCAAATCATTCGAATTAGAAGTTAAATTATTTATTGTAACTTCCAAATTATTTTTTCAATCTTCTCTAGTTTCTTGTAAAACATAGGCTCTTAAATATAGTTGTTGAATATTATTATTATTATTATTTTTAACATTTAATTCTTGTAAATTTTCAACTCAAGTTTTACCATTATCTAATGAATATTCAAAAACAATACCTAGATTATTTCTTAGAATTAATTTTAATTCTTCTCATTTAATTCCATTAAAGTCAGACATAGATAAACTTAATTTAAAATTAGAATCTAATTGTAAAAATACTTCATTGCTTTTTCATTGTTCAATTAGATTTTTCATGTTAAATGTTGTGCTTAAACCATGATTTACAATTTCATTGTCTTGACCTAAAACATAAAAAATATCATATTGATTTTGATAATTTTCTTTTATTGAAATTTTTATAGATATTTTTGTTCCATCAGAAAAATTAGGTGAATAAAATCTAATTTTGTCAAATTTTTCTTTATCACCTAAAATAGCTAATTTTCAATCTTGTTCAATTAATTTTCAAATTTCATCTATTGTATAAATAAATTCTGAACCATTTAAAGAGTATTTTAAATCTAAAATTTCTTTATATGTTTCAATTAATCCAACATCCCCATTTGCTAAATTACTAAAAAATTCTTGTTCTACATCTTTTCATTTTTTAATAATTAAATCAATATTATTTTTTAAAACATTTGAAGAGTCATAAATTTTTAAACTATTATTTGATGAAAAAATTGAATTACTATACATATCTTTAAATGCACTGTAATTTATGTTTATTGTTTTTTTTAAATTTAAAGATAATGTCAGTTTCTGTTCATTAGTTTGATATGAAGAGTCATTAAAAATATAAATACTTGGGATATTATTTTTTGAAAAATATATTTTTAAATCAATTGTTGACATACCACTTCTCAAATAAAATTGTGAAGGTATTTTATTTAATAATGTTTGTTTATTTCCATACATATCAAGTCAAGAATATTCAAATGTATAACCTGAATCAATTAATATATTTTGAATATTTTCAAAACTTATATTTTTACCAACCATTTCTTGATCAAAAGTAGGAAAAACTAAAGAATCAATATAATTTGTTTGAGCATTATAACTTTTAACATTTATGATTTTTTCTTGTTGTAAATTTAAAAAATAAGATTGTAAATCAAGTTTTAAACTAATATTAGATGTATTAACTAAAGAAACTAAATTTTTTCCTTTAGCTTGATCTTTTGAATTAGAAAATATAGAATTTAAAAATTCATTAGATTTTATATCTTTAACATAAATATAAATCTTTAAACCAGAATTTGAACCTTCACTATTTAAATAATTAATTTTTCCTAAAGAGGAATTAATCTTAGAATTTAATGCATCAATTATTTGATTTTTCTTATGTGAAAATTCATTAAAATTAATTTCACTAATTTCTTTTTCAGAAACTGCATAATAAAATTCTAATGATTCTTTCCATTGTTGTTCTGTTCTTAATTTTTCTTTGTCATTTAAAACTATTTTTTCAATATATTTTTTTTCAATATTTGAAAAAAAATCTTCTAATTGCAAATTATTTTTATTGTCAGATAAATCAACAAATATTGTTTTATCTGACTTTATATCATAAACAAAAGAATCATCTATTTCTACACCTTTTGCTTTTAAAAATCCTGAAATTTGAATATTTGAAAATGTATTATCATTTTTAACTTTTCCTTGATCATCAATTCTTCAATTATTATTTTTTAATCTTATTCTTATGCTTCCACTACCATTTGATATTTGATAATCATATAATTCAAAAACGATTTCTTCATTTAATAAAACATTTTGATCTACTCAATAAGGTAATTTAATTAATTTATTTTTAATCACATAATTTCTTAATTGTTCTTCAAATATTTTTTTATTATTTGAATTTTGATTTTGTAATAATTCAGTAATTAAAAAATTATTAACACCATCTAATTGCCAAATTTTACTATCATCATATTGTGTTTCTACGTTATCTATTCTAAATCCACCAATTCAAAAAGTGTTTTTTACAATATCACTTAATTCTTTTGTACCTGCCTTATTCTCTATTGAATAATCTTTAGTTCAAACTAATTCACCATTTTCATATCAAACATTAAGACCAATATCAACAGAAAAATATCCTAATGAAGGATAAAAATTAAAATTACTAAAAACTAAATTATTTGAACTTAAATAATCATTTGTATTTAATTTATTTAATCCATGTTGTTTTGATAATGTTAAATTTAAAGCTAAATTATTAACAAAATTATTAGATGGATTAGAACTATTTATTGGGATTCAATTATTATATGATGACTTAAAAATGTTTTCTCATACTCACTTTTTAAAATCTTCAAATTTTAAAAAATTAGTATTTTCTTGTTTAAAAGATGGTTCTTGTCATGTATCTCCATCTAGATAAGGAACATTATAATTGCTTGAATTTTTAAATATTAATATATCATCTTTACTATTACCATGAATTGTAGTGTTTGGTATATTTCTAAAACCCGAAATTTTAATATTATTAACTTTTAAATCTTTATTCCCAGAAGGAATTGTGTATTTGGAATTAATTAAAACATTTAATAAAATACTTCCTTCTATATTATTTCTTTCTTTAATTTCAATTTTTTTGAAAAAATCATCAAATAAATGAACATTTTTACTAGTAAAATTTTCATCATTTTTTAAATTTACTATTCATCTATTTTCTTCTAATAAAACATCATCACCTTTAGAAAATATAAAATTTCACAAAATAGACTTAATATTTGAATCCGATATTTCAATTAATGAAGGAATAAAAGTACTAGGATATTTACCATTTATTTCAACATTAGGAATAATATAAGGATTTTTTATTTCTGTTGCATCAACTTCATTAAAACCTTCAATTCTAATTGTTCCTATCTTAAATTCAGAAGATAAATTGTTTTTTAAATCTTGTAATGTTTTCTTATTTATACCTTTTGAATCATAAGTAATAGTTGAATATAAATCTAAATATACATATTTTGCTTTTTTATTAACAGCAGAATAATAAATTGATTCAGGATCAATATAAAATTCTGAAGTTTCATTTACATTAGTGAATAATTCTCAAACTTGTTGATTAGAGCTAAGATTTGAAATATTTAAAAATGAAGATAAATAATTATGATCTGTTGCTTCTACAACATTTTTGTTATCTTTATTTGTTATTTTTAAATCTATTAAACTCTTGTTATTTTTAAATCTAGTAAAATAACAATAAACAGCTTCGTTCGAAGTGTTAGATTCTCTATTTTTTAAATCAATAATAATTGCGCGATCAGAATTTGATT
>JAFWJI010000079.1 GCA_017511585.1 Mycoplasmataceae bacterium | reverse complement strand
TTTTATCTTTATTAATTTTTGGTTTTGGTATTTTCTATATAAAAAGATTTAGAGATTCTTTAATTAGTGAAAAAACTGATGATGAAATAACAATAATTCAAGATTGAGAAATTTCAAAATATGTTTCTATAATAATTTCTTCTGTTTTGGTAATTACTTATTCTATTGGATTATTAATTAGCAATAATAGTTTTGTATTTAAATTTAATCACATCTCAATAATATTTGAATTTTTAATAGATTTATTTTTAATAATTCCTTATATTATTACAATAATTTATATTAAATTAAAAAGTGATCAAAAAAATTCAAAAAACATTTTATTCAAGTTCTTTAGAAGAATTGATAATTGATTGTTATTAGATATATTATCATGATTTATACTAGTAAAAACTAGTGTAATACAAGGAATTATTATTACATTAAATATATCAGAAATTAATATTGTTGAAAGAATAGCGATGATTATTATGTGTTTTAGTTCAATTTTTATTTTATATTCTACTAGTTTTATTTTCCAAGTAAATATTCCAAATTTAAAAAACAAAGCAATTTCATCTCCAACAATTATTTCTTCTATATTATTAGGTTTATTTATTATTTTATTTAGTGGATATTTAAGTACAAATAATTTATCAATTGAAAAAAATATTAGTAATCAAATATTTGTTTTAATTCCAGTTATTTTAATTTTAGGATTATCAATATCACTTATTATTAAAATCTCAATGATATCGATAATTATGAAAGATAATAAACCTTATTTAAATTTAAATAAAGAAAAAACTGAAGATGTTATTAAAAAAGATATTGAAAAGGGGAATACCAATGAAATTAACTAAAAAAATATTACTTACATCACCTTTAATATTCTCAATAACATCAATAACATCATCAAGTGTTTTTGTATCTAAACAAAACAAAGATTTTCAATTTAATAATCAAAAAAACCACGTTAAAAAAACAAGGGATATTTCAAATAATTTTGAAAATTTAGAGGAATTACAAATTCCTACAGATCTTGTTTATGTATCTGAGAAATTATCAGCAGAAAATACCCCTGTTTTAAATCTATCATCAAATACTGATTTTATTAATAAGGATAATTTAAAAAAATGACAAGATTTTTCAACTAATATTTCTAAATTAGAAGGAACATCTTTTATTAAAGAAGAGTTATCAGAACTTTTTAATTTGTTAAACACTTTTGCTGAATATCAAAATACAATAAACCAATTAAATAATATGGATCCATCAAATCCTATGTATCATTTAAAAGATTCTTTTATAGATGTTATAAAAAGTCAAAATAACTATTTTGAAACAATGTCTGATATTCCTGGTGTTGAAAATATTGAAAATAAATTATTGCAATTATCAGGTATTGTTGAAGGTAAAAAAATAAAAAGATTATCTTCAAATAAATTTACAAAAATTGATGCACTTAATCCTTCTACAAAAAGCGAAAGCAATGGTATAGAAAATGTTGCTGGTCAAGGTTTTTCTACTTTAGTAAAAATTGCTGAAATTGATTATGAAGTTTTAGGTAATTATGGAATAATGTTTGAGTATAAAAAAACACAAAACTCAGTAGCTAAAAAAGGTGTTTTATATATTAAAAATGACCAAGAACAATTAAAAAATGTTGTTTTTGAATCAATTGCTAATTCTTCTTTTGATATAAGCAAACTTTCTACTCAATTAGATGTTTTTGGTAGATGAGAAGATTCTAATGATGAAATTATTGATGATGATTTAAATTCATTTAACAATTTTTTAATTAATTACAATCCGCTTATTCAAAAATATGAAATATTTGTTCGTTTAAAGGAAGAAGAATCAATGTCAAATATAAGATTTGTAACTGATTCTGATACTTTTTATGGAACAAATTTAGTTGTTGGATCTAAATTTGGAATATTAGATATTCAATTTGATAAAAATTCAACATTTAGAAGCATAATAGGTTTATCTTCTGAAGATACAAAATTATTAAATTTAGATTCTTCTTCTGTTATTAATTCAATTGAATTTTTTAGCTCTTCTTTATCTTCTAGTCGAATAAATAATGTAGAAAGAAAAAGACAATTAACTTTTTGACAAGGTAATGGTTTAAGTTTTGATTTGCCATTATATTATGCTTCATCTACTAATTCAAATTTATCACAAAATATGTTTTCATATAAACCAATAAACATTTATCAAAATGGTTCATTAACAAATTCACAACAAGATATTAAAATTCTTGTTAAAGATAGTCCTTCTATTTTGAAACCTAATTTATATGACATGTATTCTGGATTAAAAAATGATTTAATCGATTCAGTAGCTAATGATTTTGTTAATAAAAGTACAATAAAATTAGCTTCTAGTTATTTTTCTAAAAACCAACTTGCTCAACAAACATTAGAATTTTATGATGATTTTTATGCAATAGGAAATAGAGAAAAAAATGGATGAAATAATATTGACAGAGCACAAACAACCAAATTTATAGAAATATTAGATCCAACAAATAAAATTTTCAATAGAAAACCTAATGTTGTTGATGAAACAAATTCTCAAACTGAAAATTCAACCATTTTAGCAAATGAAATTATTGATCAAAGAACAATTGCTATAAATTTATTAAGTGATGTTTATCAAGAATTTAGTAATCCAAATTCAACAACATTTAAAAATTTAAAATTAGATTTAGGAAATGTATCTATTTGAAGTGGAGATGAAAAAAATAATAATTTTGTAAATATTAAAAAAAACAATAAACATTTATCTGGCACTCCTTATGAAATTTATCAATTTTTAAATAAAAATTGAAATACATTAGCTAGAATAAGTGAGAATCTATTTAAATTAAATGAAGATCATAATCGTTATCTTGTTGGCAATGGTAATTATGCTCATTTAATAGTAGAAAATTGATTAACTAAAATCACTGAATTTACTGTTGATTCAGTAATTATTGATAATACACTTAATGAAGTTATTAATTTAATTAAAAACAAAGTAACAAACAATTTAACAAATGAAATACAATTTTCAAATTTAAATCAAGAAGTTAAAGATCAATTAGCTAATCACTTAGGCACTTTGATAAAAGCACAATTTGGAACAATAAATAATGAATTTGAATCTAAACAATATAATCCAATATATGATTCAATAAAAAATGTGTTTGAAAAGAATTTGAATAATTCTAATTTCACTTCATTAAAATCTGGTAATCAAATTTTTACTACAATAGGTCAAATGAAACTAATTTCTTATAATCAATATTTAATAAATAATTTAATTGATTCTAAAAATGTTAATTTAACTACAAGTATTAAATCTCTTTTTGATTTGTTATATTTTAAAAATACAGAAAATGGTCCATATTTAGGTAATTCAATTTTTAAATCACAAATTACAAAAATGGCTTTTGATTCTTTTAATTCTGAAAAAAATGGATCTAATTTATTAGTTTCTTTCGTTTCTGATCAACCTATATCAAAGAAAAATAAAGTTTTAATTTATAGTGAGCTAATATCAGCTTTGGCAAATGAAAACTTTTTTGATATTCAAAACTTAATTAATCAAATGTTAGAAACAGGAAAACCTATTAATAGTTTAGAATTAGAAAATGAATTATTAAATAGTTTCCAAAAAATAATTGTTAATATTACAACAAATTTACCAAATAGACATTTCAAAATTAATGATCAAAATATTAAAACTTTTTATTTGGATGATTTAATTAGTTCGGCAAATATTTATATTGCTTTAAATTTTAGATTAAATCAATTAATGAATGAAAACAATAAATCAACAAATAATAAAATAATAGAAAGAATTCAAGATATTTTAAATTCTAATTCTCAGTTTAATAGCTCTGAATTATCTATATGATCAAATATATTATATGGAACATATAATTATGAAAATTTAACAGCAAATTTATCAGGAAGAAATGGTCAAGCTAATTTAATAAATTTATCAAATGATATTATTAAAGATCAAACAATATTATCTACAAGAATAGTAACAATAAATGCTTCTTTATTAATATTAGAACCTACTTTAAAATATATATGATGAACAATATTAATACTATCTGGACTAGGGATTTTAACAACTTCATCAATAGGTGTATTTAATAAAAACAACAAAACAAAATTAATAAATTATCCAATAATTAAGTGATTATTAATTTTAGGATTTATATTAGGTTTAAGTTTAATGTTATTAGGAATTATATTTATTGCATTATAATAATAATTTAGTAATGATATTAAAATGAAATGTATTTTTTTAATTAATTGATTTTAGTTAGAATTAATTAGTAAAGAGGCAAGAATGTTATTTACATCTAAAGATCAAGAACAACCAAAAGATAATAGACCCTTTGAAGCCCAAGCAATAAATCAATTAGGTCCTGTAAAATCAACAAAAAACCAAAGAGGAATGCTTGTATTTTTATACATAATAACTTTTTCAATTTATTATTGAGTAATACATATTTCAAAAATGAATCAATTAAATGCAATGCAAACAAAAATAAATGAAAGTGCTTCTGGAATTGAAATTCAATTACAAAAAAGATTTGATACATTAAATAAGCTAGTAGATAGTGTAAAAAATCAAGTTCAATTTAATAAAGATATTTATGAAAATCTTGCAAAATATCGTTCAAATTATAATGATAACAATTTGACTTTAAAAAATGAAACATTAAACAAAATTTCTACAGGCCTTTCAATGGCTTTTGAAAATTATCCTTCATTAGGTGCTGATTCTTCAATAACAAAATTAATGAACGAATCAACAATGATAGAAAAAGAAATAGCAGCAGCTAGAAGATTATACAATGCAGATGTTACTTTATTTAATACTACAATTTATAATTTTCCAATGTGTGCTGTAGTTGATAAAAAAGGATATCATGGTTTAAACTTATTTAAATCTAATGAAAGTGTTAAAAATGATGTAAAAATTAATTTTTACTAAAATTAAAAACATAAAAAGAGTTAAAAATGCTTTTTGCAAGTAAAGAAAATATAAAAAATAGTGATTTTTGAAATAAAAATATTCTTCCTCAATTTGAAGCAAAATATATTGAAATAAAATCTAAAATATTTGATCAAGATACCATTGATCAAACAAATTATTTAGAAAAAGAGATTTTATTTTCAACAGATAAATATAAAAAAAATTTTAGTAAATCAAAGTATTTCTTATCTATTATAAGTGTTATTTTTTCAATAATTTTATTATTCATTCCTTTTTATTGATCGTTTAATTGATTTAAAAAATTGAATAATGAAAAAACAAAATATCAACTTGAAATTAAATAAAAAATAAAAAATAAACTTTTATTTCATCAAAAAATTATTAAAAGTTTTGATTTTGATGTTTTTTTTAATCATTTTAATGGAATTATTGAATATCAACATATGGGACCCATTCCAAACTTATTAATTGATGAAATTAAATCATTAACATTTTTTGATTTAGAAAATACCAATGAATCTAATACATATTTATCTTCGTGAGGTATTTTAGATAAAAATAAAATTGTTATTCATAAATCTAATCAAAGTTTAATCAAATACTTTGCAACCTATACTGGAAGTGGAACAATTTATTATACAAATTCTAAAGGTGAAACAGAGTCAGAAGTCGTGTATGCAGATTATACTCATCCAGCATTTAGAATAGAAAAAAGTCGTAAGTCATATTTTTTTATGAGTTCATGTAGTAATTTAGAATTCTCTTTTGAAAATAAATCAAATTCTTTATCAACAAAAAAATTTAATAAAAAAAATAATTACCCTCCATTAGAAAATAGTGAATTTGATACAAAATATAATTGAATAAGAAATGATGATTTACAATTTAGGATGTTATTTACTCCTTATGCTCAAGAAATGTTTTTAAAAGAAGATAATAAATCAAATAGTTTTAAAACTTTAAAATGAAAAAAACAAAATAGTTTTATCTATAATGAATTTGAAAACTCTAATATTTCATTAATTTGAAAAAATAATTTAGAAAAAATAATTTTTTATTTTTTGCAAAATAAAAAATCTACAATAGAGAGTTTTTCAAATGATTTATTTCAGTCAGTTATTGATTATTATTATAATTTATATCAGGCATTAAATTATTCTTGATTAACAACATTATTACCATCAGAAGATCATAGTTTAATTATTAATAAAGTTTTAGATTCAAAAAACAATGTTAATTCACAAAATTGACATTTATTTTTTCATAATGTTTTATCAGAAATATTTAAAGAACAAATTATACAAATTGATACAGAATGTTTTAATGAAATAGAAAAGATTGAATTATTTAACAGTGTTAATAATTTTGTTATTTATAAAGCAAAAATGAAAGGAACATCTTTTAGAATAGATAAAAAAACAACTTATATAACTAAGTTTAGTTCTAAAGGTTCTATAAACATTCCAGTAGAATATAACGATTATATTCCATATAATGATTATGGGTATATTTATGGTTGCTTTTTATCAAAAGATAATAATTTAATTTTTATAAATGATAAATTTGGTATTAAAAATAATATTGAAAATCCAAAAATGATTTCTATTTTAAATCAATTAGTGGAATTAGAATGTAGAATAGCTATTTTTAATAATGTTTTTGCAATTTATACTAAGGATCAAAATAATTTAGATGATAAAATCAAAGAATTAATTAACTTATTTTAAATATTAATTAATTTTAATGTTTCTAATGCAACTTTTGTGTATGATCTATATAAACCACCAACCCCTAGTTTTATTCCACCAAAATATCTAATTATAAATAGAGCAATGTTTTTATAATTTAGATTATTAATTGCATTTAATATTGGTAATGAAGCCGTTCCTTTTGGTTCTTTATCATCTGAAGCTTTAATTAAAATAGTTTTATCTATTTTTTCGATTTTATAACCATAACAAATATGTTTTGCTTTTTTATTTTCTTTTTTTAATTTATTCAATATTTCATCCACCATATCAAGATTATCAATATTGTATGCTATTCCAATAAATTTAGATTTTTGAATTTCATATTGATATTTAGCAATTTCTTTTATCATGCTAATAATTATATATTTATAAGGAAAATAGAAAATATTATTAAAATGAATTAGTAGTAATTATTAGTTATTATACCTTCTACCTCTTCACTGATTTCTTCTATTAATTTTTTATTTAAATTCAACCTCAATCTATATATATCCTTTTCAAATTTTTCTAAATCATTTTTATTTTTATATATTTTTAGAGGCAAAATATCAATGTAGTTAATTTTGTTTTGATCTAAACCAATATTAGAACTTTTATATGTACCATTTCCCCAATAATACATTCCATCATTTTCTCCAGTAATAATACGTTCTTTTGAATCATTACTATCTATAAATCTAATAATAGTTGTTTGATTTAAACTATATAGTTTTTCTTTTATTTTTTTAATATTGTTACCAAAATATATTTCTAATGGTTTCCCTTTATCAAAAAAATAATTGACAAATTCTTCAAATGTTTTAAATTCAAGGTATGTAAATCCGTATTCATCTTTATTTTTGGATTTAAAATTATCAAATTTTTCTTTTATAAAAAAGAATTCGTCTTCTTGATACATTTTGAAATTATTTTTTATTATATGAGTAGAGAAAGTTAAATTAGAAACTCTTTTTTGTTTAGCCCTTCCTTTATATGTGCCAAATATATTTTTATATGGATTTTCTGATAATTTCAAAAATGGTTTTATTTTAGAAAATTTATTATTTTCTGTTCTTTGATTAATAGCTATTTGTTCATATAAGTCTTGTTCTAAAGAAAGTAAATCATTGTATATTTCTAAAAAATCTTTATTTAAAAATAGTGATATGTGTTTCAAATATTTATTTCTATAACCAAATCATCTACATTGTTGCATTACATTATCTGCATTGATAATTTTTGGTTTATATCAAATAAAAGCTTGTAATAAGTTTTTGAATGTTATTCCTCTAGACATTCTATGACCACCTATTACAATCCTTAAATAATTACTATAATTTTCAAAATCCTCATCTTCTTTATTCTTATTATCTGAATTAAAAAGTATTATTTTATATCTATTTTTCAAATTGTCAATTATTGCTTTTACTATTTCTTTATTTGTTATTTTATTATCTTTAATTTCTTTTTCTAATTCA
>JAFWJI010000078.1 GCA_017511585.1 Mycoplasmataceae bacterium | reverse complement strand
TTTTATACTTTATTAAATGAATATGTTGATTCTAATCTAAAACATAAATCAAAATTACTTGCATTTATTATTAAAATTCTTTTTTCATCGAATAATTTTAAACATGATTCTTCAATTGCAAATAATAACAAAGATAAATGAATAAGAATATTTGATTGATTTTGTATTATTTGTTTAATTATTTTTATTTCTCTTGCTATAGGAGTAATTGGAACTGCGATTCCGCTAATAATTAATGTTATTAAAAAAGCAGATTCTACTTCTTTAAATAGTTTAATTAAAGCATTAATGGCAATTGGGATTCCTGGAATAATATTTGGTATTCCTGGAATAATATGATTAATTGTTTATTTTGGTATAAGAAATAAAAATAAAATTTTGAGCTTACAAGCTTATGTTGAGAAAAAAATATCATGATGTTTAAAATTAAAGTTTTTAATTAAAAATATTAAAAAAATTGAAAAAAAACATAATCGAAAAACAGAGCAAATTTTTTTATTAGATAAATGTGAAACTCAAACCACTTCTTTTCGTTGAGTAAATATCCAATTAATTAATTTGATTTGTTCTATTTTTAATGATTTTAATTATGTTTTTAGATTTGGTGTATTAACTGATGAAGAACTTATAGAATTAAAAACAATCATTCAATATGATTTTTGAATGATTGAAATTGTTGAAGATAATCAAATAAAATGAAATGAGTGAAAGTGAAAAAATAATAAAAAATATTTTTTTCATCTTAAAAGAAAGAAATAATTTTTTAAGAAAATATTTTTTTACCCAATTTAATATATTGATCCACTTTTTCTTCTAATTGTTTAAAAGCATTGATATAAAAGTTTTTGTCATACAAATCAACGCCTGCTTTTTTTAATAAATCTAATGGCCAATCAAAACTACCTTTTTTTAAAAAATTATTAATATAATTTTCTAAAGCTTTTTTACCTTCTTTTTTATATTGATTAAAAAAATAATTAGCAACTAAATAACCAATTGCATATTTATAAACATAAAAATCATAATAATAATGAGGAACCATTATAGCGCCATATAAATCTTCATCTTTATTAAATTTTACATCTGGAGATGAATATTTTTTTGCAACATCTTTATAAACTTCTTTTATTAAATCAAAAGTTGAAAATGCTTCTCCTTGATCTATTTTGTTATAAAGATTAAATTCATATTCAGATCACATTGTTTGTCTTCTAACTGTCGCATCAAAATCATCAATCGATTTAGACAATAAATAGAATTTAGTTTTTAGATCTTTAGTGTTATTTATTAAATAATCATTTAGCATTAATTCATTAAAAATAGAAGCAATTTCTGCTAAAAATATAGGATATTGAGACAAATTATAAGGTTGATTTTTATCTGAAAAATAAGAATGTATTGAATGTCCTGCTTCATGAGCTAAAGTTGAAACTGATTCTAATTTACCATCATGATTCATTAAAATTAATTTTTTATCAACTCCATAGGTATTACCTATTGAATAAGCTCCTGATCTTTTATTATCTACAATACAATAATCTACTCAATTTTCTTTAAACATTTTGTCTAAAATAGAACAATATTCTTTACCCATTGGTTTTAATGCTTCTTTTACAATTGATTGACTTTCTTCAATTGTGTAATTATTTTGGATTTTTACTAAAGGTAAATAAGAATCTCAAGATTTAAATTGTTTTTTGTATTTAATTTTAAAAAACTTTTTATGTGCTTGTTTGTACTTTACAAATATATTAGTATTTTCTTTCACATGAGAATATAAAGTTTCTAATAATTTAACATCGACTTTATCTTCGTTAATTAAAGATTCAATAGTTGAATTATATTTTCTTTCTAAAGATCAAATTGAAATACTTTTGATATGTTGATATAAAAGAGAAGATAATGAATTTTTATGATCTAAATAAGCATTGATTCAATTTTTTTGAGTTGTTTTTCTAATTTGTTCATCTTTATTTAACATCAAATGCATTCTATTTGCGGGACTAAGTTTTATTTTTTTGTTTTTAGATGATGTTGCATATTTATAATCTAATTCGCTATTTGTAATAATTGAAAATAATTCATAAGCATCAATATCAGCTCTAGAAATTCTTTTAATAAATTCTTCTATTTCATTTGCAAATTTATGTTTTTTTTGTTCTAAAACAAACTCGATATCTTTTTTAAAAGGTTCAAATTCTTTAAGCTTAATTCATTTTTTTAGCTTTGATTCATTTTTGAAAATCCTGTTTGTTTCTGAACCTAATTCTTTTTGAAAATTAAAAAATCTAAAACTTAATTCTTCGCTTAGTTTGTTAAAATTTCTATCTACAACATTAATAGATAAATTATTAGAAATATAATTTGATATCTTGTTAAATAAAATTGTTGTTTTTTCTTGGTTTTTTAAATATTCTAAATAAGTTTTTTCATCATTATATTTAGAATCTTTAATAATTAATTCTTTATTTAATTCCTTAAATAATAAATCAATTAAATCTTCAATCTTTTTTCCTTCTAATAAAAAATTTAAATCAAATTTATATTTTGAAGGAACATCTGAATATTTTTTATATTGTTTCATTATTAATTATCTCCAATTTTATTTTTCACTTTCACTAGGAATTATATGAACATGTGTATGAAATACTACTTGTTTTGAACAAGGTTCGTTATTTACAATTAATCTAAATCCTTCAACATTTAATTTTTTAATTTCTTTTAATGCTAATTTTCTTGCGATTTTAAATAAATAAGTCATATCTTTTTCTTTAATTGTTTTTAAATTTCTAGAAAAAACTTTTGGTACAACTAAAAAGTGTCCTTTTGTTTTTGGATTTATATCGTAAAAAGCTATAACTTTTTTGTTTTCAAATAATATTTTTGCATCAGCTTCTTTATCAATTATTTTTTGAAAAATTGTTTTTTCCATAAAAACTAAATAATACCTTCTTTTCTTCTATCAGCATCTGTTTTTTTATTTAATCCTAAATTTGAAATTTGTTGACTCAATTCAGAAGTGTTACCAGTTACATTGAAGTTATTAAATAAATAAAAATCTTGAATTTTACTATATAAATTTGAATCACTTAACATTAAAAAGTAAACTAATTTTCTTTGATCTGCTTCATTTTTTCATGGAGTATTTTCAAATCCAAATTTACCTCTCATATATCACTTATTACCAATAAGAATTGAATCGGTTTTTGTAAATAAAGGTAAAACTCTTAAATAATAAGTAATCCCAGTAGGTGTTGAATCTTCATTAAATATTTTTATTCCTACTTGATCTGGTTGACCAGCAAAAATATAAGAATTTGCAAATGGATTAATTTGTTCTGAATCAGCATCTCCTCAATTTGAAATTTTAAAATCATAATCAAATGAATAAGTGGTTTGTGTTGCTCCGGTGTTAGTTATATTAAATGAATAAGTAAAAGAAATTGTTATTTCTTTTGTTTCTTTAGAAGGATTATATGAAATAGAATTAATTACTATTTGTTGGTTACCATATTTAAAAACTGTTTTATTATTTTCTGTAGTAATTTGGGAAGATTGCCCACCTCATAAAACTTCAATATCATCAACTAAAATGTTATTAGAATATTTAGTTAATGAAGTGCTTTTAATATTTATACTAGGAATCATTAATTGGTTTGTAGTGTTAGTTGAATTATATTCTCTTGCTTTTTTGATTGCTTCTAAGTTAGAAAAAGTAAATAATTTATTTGTGCCTTTATCTAATAAACCTATTTTTGATGAACCATAAGTTTTAATAGAATCTAAACTTATTGATAAATCACCTTCTAATGTTTCTTCTGAACTTGTAACTAAAGATAAAGAATTAAATGCTTGTAATTTAGTTAATGAATTTGATGAATTTTCAGTAGAATTTGGAACTAGTTTTGTTGAAAGAGATGTTTCCTTAGTTGTTTTTAAGTTATTGAATCCTTGGATTGTTGAAATTATTGAAGCTGAAGTGGTTTTTGTATCATAATCTGTACTACTATATGATCAAGTAAATTGTGGCGAATTTTCAACACAATATTTTTTAAATAAATATGAACTAAAATCATTATTTTCACCTACATAAGCCATTGTGTTGATGTAGTTATCAGTATTTTTCTTGTTTGTTAATTTTTTAAAATTAGTTCCATTTTCAACTAATTCTTTTGTAGATTTTAAAAAATACATTTGAGATAACAATAGTTTTAGAACATTTTGGTAAATTAAAGTACCTCTTGTTGACATTAAAATTTTATAATCTGTTTCAATTAAAGTTGTTTGTTGTCCAGTTGTTGACATACCTGTATAATTTAGCGAAGGATTAAAATCATTAATAGTTAAAATTTGTCCTTTATCTTCAATTGTTATTAGTGTTTTATATTTGTTTTTTTGTCACTCTAAGGCTTTTAATGTGAAATAAACAGAAGGAGGCGTTGTGCTTGTAGATGAATCACTTGATTGAGTAGGTTGAATTGTTGACATGAAATTAATATAAAATAAATATGCTTCTTGAACTAAAGAAACAAAGTCTTGTCTTTCTTGAGTAGAAAATAATGTCTCATCTGCAAAATTAATTGTTTCATTAGAACCAACTAATTTACCACTAGTTGTTGTCGGTCAAGTTAAATAATCAAAATAATATCTAATAGTATTTTCAACTAATTTTTTATCACTTAAAGAGTTTGATGGTTTTATATTTTCAGCATATAAAGAAGAAAAAGTTGTAGTTAATCAACTGTCTAATAAAGTTGTTTTAGCAGCTTCTGAATTTAACATTTCTATTTGTTGTTCTTTATTAATTTGTCCAACTACAGCATCTGAACAAGAAGATGAAATTATTGGAGAAATTATTGATAAAGAAGTTGTTGCTATTAATGGGATTCAAAATTTAGTTTTTTTCATTTATTTAACCTCTAACTTTCTTTAAGTTTATATTTTTAGAACTATTATTAGCATTATTTGTAGTTAATAAATTCATTATTGTTTCAATAAATAAATTATTTATATTTTCTTGCCCTTTAGCAACTGAAGTTGTATTATAAGCAGTTTGAGTTTGAAATACAGATAATTTTTCTCCACTTGCTGAATCTAATATTGTTCCAAAATCATAAATTCTAGCTGAGTCCATTAAAGTTTTTAAAGATGAAGGAATTGTTGAAATTATATTATGAATAGCTTCTGAATTTTTTTGATTAAAAGTTAATTTTGCTTCTTGATAGAAAGAAGAATATATTTTTTCAGTTTCACTATTTAAAGTTGTTTCATCATAACTTGGATTTTCTTCTTTTAAATAATATTTAATTTTATCTTTAAATAATTGTTGGTAAGGAGTGTTGGTTGTTCCATCAGTATTAGTAATTGTTTGATCTAATAATGACAAAATAATCATATTGTCATTATTTAATTTAGAAAATACAGAAGAAATATCGTAATACAAAATAGGGCTTTTATCTGCTTCAACATTGATTGTTTGATTTAAATCACTTAAAACCATATTTTGAAATTCTTGTAGTGTTGGATTACTAAATTGTTTTGAAAAAATTTTTATTCCTGTTGATGAAACATACATATATGTTTGTGGACTTGTTGTATTTTGACTATTAGAAGATAATTGATATAGTGTTCAATATCCTACTTGATTATAAATATTATTTCCTTCATAATTTACTTTTATTTTAGTTGAATCACCTATTAAAATACAATTAAATATTTGACCTAAAAAATTTAAATCATCTGATGATAATGCACTTATATTATTTTCTAATT
>JAFWJI010000077.1 GCA_017511585.1 Mycoplasmataceae bacterium | reverse complement strand
TAATATCAAACTAATAGCTGATACCATTCCAAATAAAGAAGCAGCTCCTTTACCACCTTTAAATCCAAAATAAATTGGAAAAATATGACCAATAATTACAAATACTAAACATAATTGAGGTATTAAACCACTAAATGCTCCCACATATCTTTGCAACATACCAGAAATAAAACCTAATCAATAACTTTTTGAAACATCTAAAATAAAAACAATTAATCCTAATTTAAAACCATAAACCCTTGCAACATTTGTAGATCCTGCATTACCAGAACCAACTTTTCTTATATCTCTATTTAAATTATATTTTGTAAAAATTATTGAAAAATTAACTGAACCAATCAGATATGATAATAAAATTCAAATGAAATTGTACAATATATCCATATTCTTTATTTTTTTACCTTTTTCTTCTTTTTAATATGTGAATTATCTTCATTTAAAGATAATGTAATTGTATCATCATATATTTGAGAAGCTAATTTTATAATGTGCTTTTTCAAAATAGAAGAAATTTCCGGATTTTCAATACCATAATCAATTGTTGCTAAAGCGAAACCTTCAATAGAACCTAAATCATATCTAGTTCCTTGAAATTCATAAGCATAAATTTTTTCTTCTTTTAAATATTCATCAAAACAATCGACTAAATTAATTTCTTCATTATCTTTATATTTAATATTTTCTAAATGTTTAACTATTGAATAATTAAAAATATATCTTCCTAAAATCGCTTTACTTGAAGGAGCATTTGAAGATTCAGGTTTTTCAACTGCTCCAGAAATTTCAAAAACTTTATTTTGTTTTTCAGATTCATTTTTTGGCTTAATTATTCCATATTTATTTAATTTATCATATTCAACAGTTTGAACACCGACTATAGAGGATTGTAATTTTTGATACTCAATCATCATTTGTTTAATAACAGGGGTATTTGATTTTATTAAATCATCTCCTAAAACAACAGCAAATGGTTCGTCTTTAAAAAATCTTGCACCAACTAAAATTGCATGTCCTAATCCTAATTGTTCATATTGATAAACAACTCTAATAAAAGCTTCACGATTAGTTTTTTTAACATTTTTTAATAATTCTCATTTACTTTTAGATTTAAGTTCTTTTTCTAACAAATCATTTGGTTCAAAATATTTCATAATTTCTTGTTTTCTAGTAGAAATTACCAAAATTATTTCTTCAATTCCAGATTCAATTGCTTCATCAACCAATAAATCTATCGAAGGACGGTTTAAAATAGGCACTAATTCTTTAGGAATTATTTTAGTCATCGGTAAAAATCTAGTACCTCATCCAGCAGCAGGAATTATTAATTTTTTAATTTTTTTCAATGAACTCATAATTTGAAATTATATTATTATTTTTCAAAAATAATACTAATAATTTATTGTCTTGTTTGATTTTATTTTTTTAATTTTATTATCTAAAAAATCAATTATAAACCTACCTACACCACCTTCTTTATTAGTTAATTTAGTAATATATTTTGCTTTTAATTTAATATGTTCATCTGCATTTTTCATAGCTACTGAATGATGGACAGTTTCCAACATTTCTTCATCATTAAAAGAATCTCCTATTGCAACTGTATTTTCGATTTTTATATCATAATATCTCATTAGTAATGAAATCACTTTTCCTTTATCAACACCAATTGCAGTTATATCGAAAATATATGATTTATCTTTTCCTTTTGATCAATATGAAAAAGAAGCTAAATCTGAATATCTTTGATCCAAATATTTTTTTAAAAAAACTGCATCTGTATTTTCTTTAATATCCATAACAATACCTGTTGGTTTAAGAGGGACTTTTTCTAAATTAATACCAATACTTAATTTAGGAAACATATAAAAATTAAATATTTGTTCTAATTCTTCATCTCTTTTTTGTAATTGAACTCAATTCGGACCTTCTATTGCTAAATTTTTTATTTTATTTTTAATATTAGGATCACCCAATATATACAACATTTCATTTAGATTAATATATTTAATATAATCGATAAAAAATTCATCAGTAGGATTATGAATATGTGCTCCATTTAAATTGGCAATAATTGTATTTAAACCTAATTCTTCATAAGCAAATTTTGAACCAATTCATGGTCTTCCTGTTATTAAACACACAATATGTCCTTCACTAATAGCTTTTTTTACACCTTTTTTAGTAAGTTCATGAATTGTGTTTTTAGTACTTGATGAAAGTAATGTTCCATCTAAATCTATTGCAAATAGATATTTTTTACTTTTATTATTTTTCATTAAAAATAATTATAAAAAATAAAATTATTTATTTTTCTAAATATAAAAAACATTCTTTATCATGAGCATTAATTATTCCAATTGCTTGTAAAAAATTATAAATAATTGTTGAACCAATAAATTTCATCCCTTTATTTTTTAAATCTAAACAAATTCGATCTGATAATTTAGAATTAATTTGGTTTTTTTCAAAAATAATTTTTTTATCTGTAAAACTTCAAATATAATTATAAAAACTTGAAAATTTTTTTTGAATTTCTAAAAATACTTTCGCATTATTTATTAAAGCTAATATTTTTAATTTATGTCTAATAATTGATTTGTCATTAACTAATTTATTTACTTTTTCTACATCATAATTTACTATTTTTTCTAAATCATAAAAATCAAAAGCTTTTCTAAAATTTTCTCTTTTAGATAATATTATTTCTCATGATAATCCAGATTGAAAAATTTCTAGAATTAATGATTCAAAAATATCTAAATCTGAATTTTTAATTTTTGCTCATTCATTATCATGATAAAAAATATATTTTTCATTTTTTAAATTAACTCATTTACATCTTTTCATATACTTATAAAAAATAGTAAAATATTTTAATTAAATTAAGTTAAAAATTATGAGTTTAAAAGAAGGAATAAGAATTAATAAATTTTTATCACAATGTGGATTTAGTTCAAGAAGACAAGCAGAAGAGTTGATAAAAAATAAAAAAGTAATTATTAATAATAAATTTGCAATACTTGGACAAAAAATTTATGAAAAAGATGTTGTTTTAGTAAATCAAAAACAAATTGAAATTAAACATGAAAAAAAATATTACCTAATTAATAAACCTAAAAAAACTCTTTGTACTTTAAAAGATAATTTCAATAGACAAATTATTACTGATTTAATTGATGATGATGATTATTTATTTCCAGTCGGAAGACTTGATTATAATACAACAGGTGTTTTATTAATTACTAATGATGGTGAATTAGCTCATAAATTAACTCACCCTTCTTTTAATATTAAAAGGGTTTATAGAGCTAGATTAGATCAAAGTTTATCTAAAAAAGAAATATTGTTTTTAAATTCGGATAAAGTTATAGTTAATGAAAAAAAATCAAAACAAATTATTGAACAAATTGATAAAAAATCTTATTTAGTAACTTTGTGAGAGGGTTCTTATCATCATGTTAAAAAAATATTTGAACAAGTAAATAAAAAGGTTTATGATCTAAAAAGAGTTGAATTTGCTGGTTTAAATTGCGAAAAGATGCCTGTTGGTAGTTATAGAAGTTTAAAAATTCATGAAATAAAATTATTAAAAAAATTAGTAGAAATTTAAAATAAAATTTTATTATGTTAAAAATTGGTTCACATATTCCTTTTAAATCTCCTAACTATTTAGTTGATTCTGTAAAAGAAACAATAAATAATGGAGCTAATGTAATGATGATTTATTTAGGTGCTCCTCAAAATTCAAAAAGAGTAAGTATTGAAAAATATAATTTAGAACAATATCAAAAAAAATTTAATCAAATAATTAAACCAGAAGATATTATTGTTCATGCTCCATATATAATTAATTTAGCAAATAAAGAAAAAGAAAATTTTGCAAAACAATTTTTGATTGAAGAAATAAAAAGAATGAATTATATTGGTGCAAAATATATTGTTTTACATCCTGGTGCTAGTTTAAAACAAAATGTAGATGAAGCAATAATAAATTTATCTAATAATATTAAAGATGTTTTAAAAGAAACTAAAGATGTTGAAATAATAATTGAAACTATGTCAGGGAAGGGAACAGAAATAGGAACTTCTTTAGAACAATTAGCAAAAATAATTGATTTAATAAACGATCAACGTATAGGTATTTGTTTAGATACTTGTCATATGTGAGATGCTGGTTATGATCTAAAAAATGATTTTGAAAATAATAATGGAGAAGAACTTTTTAATAAACTTAATCAATTAAATTTATTAAACAAAATAAAAGTGATACATTTAAATGATTCAAAAAATAACATTGGTTCTCATAAAGATCGTCACGAAAATATCGGTAAAGGTTTTATCGGATTAAAAGCTTTAAAAAAATTTGCCAATC
>JAFWJI010000076.1 GCA_017511585.1 Mycoplasmataceae bacterium | reverse complement strand
AAGTATTATAATGATGCTGCAACAGTTCCAGGAGTTGCAAATGATTGATTATTGGATGGAAATAGGTTTTCACCAACTGTTTCTTCTTTAATTGATACCAAACAAAAAAAAGCTGTTATTGATGGACCATGACAATTATCAAATTACGATGGTAAATTTGACCATGCTATAGTAGTTCCTAATTTAGATGCAAATGGAACAAAATATATTCAAGCACCTGGTGGTTGAGTGTATGGTTTCAACCAAAGAAATCAATTAAATTATGACAAAATGAGAGATATGAAAAGATTTTTAAATATCTTATTAACTGATGAAGAAGTTATTAACTTGCAATATTCTAAAGCCGGAAAAATTGTAGAAGGTTCTCTTGCTAAAGGAGTTTTGAAAAAAACTGTAGTTGATGCGAAACCTACAAGTCTTGAAGCACAAGTTATTAATGCTGTTTTTGATTCTTTCAATCCTGAAGATAGACATGTTATGGATCAAAGGCCAGATGGTGGAAATGCTGATTTTTCTCAGGTTTGAGGTTCATGAGATGCTAAAGGTCTTGCATCAACAGCAGCGGACAATAATATTAAAGGAGCATTAACAGACACTAAGGCACCTTTAGATTATGTACAAAAATTCCTTAGAAATGGTTTAGTTAAATCATTCAAAACAATGCTTACTGGTTTAAGGAATAAAAAATAATCATGAAATCGTACAAAACAAATATTAAACCAAAATATTTTTATGCATATTTAGTATTGATATTTTTGTTTGTAATGATTTTTTCAATTTCTTTTTTAATCAATCAAATAATAAATAAAGAAAGAATAATTAGTGATTTTATTAAAAATAAAGATCAATTAGGTCCCATTGGTTCTGAATCATATAATGAAGCATATAATAAAGCAAAAGAAACTTGATACTTATGATCTTTACCAACATATTTTGGTGGTATATCAACAATAATTATATTTTTAGTTTTTGTTTTATTTGGAAGAACTAAAGTGAGTTATGGTTATTTTTTTAGAACATTATGAACCGTTATCTTTTTAGGTTCAGCAACATTTATGTTTTTTATTGAAGGTTTACCTTTATGACAAAAAATTATCAATTTTATAATTATATTGTCTTTAGCTATAATTACCATGTTGGATTTAATAAATGTAAACAAATCAAGAGAAGACTTAAAATTCGAAATAAGAAATGAGTGATATAACAAAAGAGCAAATAAAGATTTTATTAATAGAACTATAAATATAGAAAGGATGGAGAATGAGTAATATAAAGATAAAAAAAATGGATTCTACTCCAAAATTGATTAATGGTTTTGGTGAAGTTTTTGATTATAAAAATTCTGATTTAGCCAACATGGCAATAGAAAAAATCCATCAAAAAAAATTGAATCTTGAAAGAGAAATTAGTAAATTAAAAGCTCAAAAAAAATTAGAAAAAAATAATTTTTATAAGTTTAAAACAACCCGCAAAACAACTTATTTATCAGAAAAAACAGCTATAAAACTAAAATATAAATCTGAAAAAATTAAATTTAAAGAAATTTTGAAACATTGTTCTGATCTAATAACATTAGAATCATTTATTGAAACTAGAATAAAAAATTTAAAAAAAGAAATTAAAAATAATTTTGTAAGTGCTAAAAAAACTTTAAATTCAATTCAATATTCTGATGAAACAGAATCTGAATTAGAAGTTAAAACTACAGCATTTCGTAATGTTGCTATTTCTAAAGAAGAATTATTAATAAAATATAGAGAATTTTTAGTTTTTGTTTTTAATAAAAAATTAAGTTTTACAAAAGAACAGATTTTTAATAATCAAACTATGGAAAATTTATTTACTTCATTAATTGAAGAATTTAAAAATACATTTTCATCAAATTCAAATTATAAATTCTATTCTAATAATATTAGCTTGAATGATAAAAATATTTCAGATAAAGATTCTCAATACTTTTTATCAGATTTGAAAAAAATATTAAAAGCTTATAAATCACAAAGTTATTTTATTTACAATAATCAATACAACAATATTAAAGATAAATTAATTGCTTCTAAACAAAATTTTTCAACATCAATTAGCAATTGTAAAACAGAATATAAAAATTCAATTAAGGATTATCAATTAAAAATTAATAATAAATATAAAGATGGTTATTCACAAGCAAAAGAAGAATTTGATCAAGATAAAAATGAAATTAAATCAAATCTTTTAAAAGAAGAAGCAAAGCAGTTACAAAAAGAATTATTAAATAGACAAAAATTAAGAAAAAAAGAAATTAAAGAAATTAAAAAAGAAGAATTAACAAAATATAAAAATAAAGTTGCAAATTGCAAAAAAAATAAAGGTGCTAATCAAGAATTACCTTCTAATTTAAAAATTCCATTTGATATTAAATTTTCTATTAAAAATTGAAAATACAAAAATCAATTATCTAATATCAAAGCTCAATATTTAGTTGATCTAGGTAAAAGATTAGAAGGATTAACATACGATGGAGAATTTTTATATAAAAATGGACAGTCTTTATTGTTAAAAAATGAAAGAAAATATAAAAATGATCAAAGATTTTTAACTCAAATTAATGAATTTGCAAAAGTAAATAATGAATTTGTTAAAACAAAAAATCAAAATCAAGATGAAATAAATAAAAATATCGAAAACTTAAAAAATGACCTAGACAAAGGTTTAATAACAAAAGAAAACTATAAAAATTCTTTAGCTTCAATGGATCCTTTAAAAAAGGAAACTTTAAGATTAAAAAAAGAATTAGATAAAAATATCGAAAACTTAAAAAACAAATTAAACGATGGTTTAATAACAAAAGAAGCTTATAAAAATTCTGTGATGAAATTAAACATTTTCTTTGAAGAAGATGTTAAAGCATTTAAAATGACTTTAGAAGAAAATAAACAAAAATACATGTCTAAAGATATTTTTGTTAAATATAGAAAAGAAAATAGTTTAATTAAAAAAGAATATTTACAAGATAAAAATAAAACTTCTAAAGAAGTGCCAATTGAATACAAAAAAAATAATTCAATTTGAATGACAATCATTGCTTTCTTTATGCCAGGTGTAGATTCTTTAATTCTAAAGAATTGAAAAAAAGCAATCCGATTTTTAATTCTTACAATTTTAGCGTGAGCCATTTTTATTCCATATGCTTTTGGTGCATATAACATCAAAGGTAACGGAATAATGGGGCTTGTTGATTTATCATGACAAGTTGGTGATTCAGATATTTATGGACCAATTTATTCAGATGCTAGATATTCTCTTGTAGAAGGGGTCATTGGTATACTATTGTTAGTATCTACAATATCTTACTTCACGATTTCGGCATATCAGTGTTGAAAAATAACACGATCTATGGAAAAAGGTATTAGATTCAATACTTGAATTGAAACTAAAAAAATATTAAGAACCTCAGGTTTCCCTTATGCAATTTCATTACCTGGATTAGTTTTAATAATGTTTATTGTTATAATGCCTATCATTGTTTCTTTATTATTAGCATTTACAAATATAGGAACAGATCATAACCCAGCTGGTGGACAACCAACAAATTGAGTTGGATTTGAACAATTTGTAGAATTGTTTACAAATAAAGAATTCTTTAGACCATTTGGACATGTTTTATGATGAAACATTGTTTGAGCTATTTCAACTTCTTTTTTAGTAATATTTTTAGGAACAGTAATGGCTTTAGCTATTGAAAATAGAAATATTAAAGGAAAAACATTTTGAAGAACTATTTTCATCCTTCCATGAGCTATTCCAGCCTTTGTAAGTATTCTATTTTTTAAAGTTATTTTCGGAGAAACTTCTAATTCAGTAGTAAATTCATTATTAATAAATATGGGTCTAGAAAAAGTAAACTGACAAACTGGTCCTATTGCTTCAAGAATTATATTGATACTAATACAAGGATGATTAGGTCATTCATATATTGTTTTACTAGTTTCAGGAAATATGAAATCTATTCCTAACGATATTTATGAAGCATCAAGAATTGATGGTGCAAAACCATTTAAACAATTTGCTAAAATGACTTTACCAATTATTCTTTTACAAATTGCACCTTTATTAATAAGTCAATTTACATTTAATTTCAATAACTTCTCAATTATTTGATTGTTTAATGATGGTGGTTCAAAAATTAGTTCAGATTTTGTTTACAATGTTGGTTCTACCGATATTATACTTTCATGAATTTACAAAATAACATTTACTACAGAAGCTTCAATAGTTCAATCTAACCAAGCAATCGCTTCAGCAATGGTAATTGTTATGTCAATTTTCGTTGTTGGTGCTTCTGGAATTGGATTTGCAAGATCAAGAGCATTTAGAAAAGGGGAGGATATTTAAAATGAGAAGCATTAAAGATTTTCAACCAAAAAAAGTTTCTGATAGTAAAAAAAGTAAAATAAATACTAAAGATACTTTAAGATTGACAGCGATTCAAAAAGCAAGAACTGGTTTTGTTTATGTTTTATTAATCTTATGAACTTGCATAATTTTACTACCTGTTATAGGAGTTTTAATCTCTTCACTTAATGTCGCAGATTCAAATTACATTTCATTTGATTTTAAAACCTTTAAATTTGGTTTTGATAATTTTGCTTCATTATTTAAAACTGGTAATGGAATATATTTTGGTAATTGAATGTTAAATTCATTATTTATTTCAGTTTGAACAATGATTATTACAGTTGTAATAGTTTCATTAACAGGATATGCATATTCTCGTTTTAGATTCAAAGGAAGAAGAGTTTCTATAATGATCATTATGTTAATTCAAATGATCCCTTCAATATCAGCTTTGATTGCGATTTATATTATTAATGAATTATTAAATCAAACATTGCATATTCTACCAATTTTCACCTTGATAATCATTTATTCTGGTGGTTCAATAGCAGGTAATACATTTGTTTTAAAAGGATATTTAGATTCTGTTTCTCAAGAAATAGATGATTCAGCAAAAATTGATGGATGTGGTAATTTTAAAACATATATTAGAATTATTATGCCATTAGCTAGACCAATGCTTATGATTATAGCATTATGATCATTTATTGGACCTTTTGGAGATGTTATTTTACCTAAAATTTTATTAAACAACCCAATTACATATACATTACCTGTTGGATTGCACTCATTATTAATACCAAATTCTCAACAACAAGTTTACCAACCATTATATGCAGCAGGAGCTTTAATAACTGCAATCCCAATAACAACATTGTTTGTTTATTCACAAAGACATATGGTAAGTGGTTTAACAACAGGAGGAGTTAAATAAAATTAACAAAATTTTATTTAAAAAAGAGGAGACAAAACATGAATATAATTAATAAGTTACTAGCAGAAAATGATTCAAATAATTCATCATCTATAGGATCAAAGATTGAATTTAAAGGTGTTGGTAAAAAATATGAAGGTAGAACAGAATATACATTAAATGATATTAACTTCACTATTGAAGCAGGAGAATTTTGTGTTATATTAGGACCATCAGGATGTGGAAAAACAACATTATTAAGAATGATTGCTGGTTTAAATTCAATAACAAAAGGTGATTTGTTATTTGATAATTATAGAGTTAATGATTTAGAACCTAGTGATCGTGATATTGCCATGGTTTTCCAATCATATGCTTTATATCCACATATGAACGTTTATAAAAATATTGCTTTTGGTTTACAAAATCAAAAAATTAGAAACGATATTATCGACATCAGAGTAAAACAAGCTGCAAAAATGTTAGATATTACAAATCGTCTTTACGATAAACCAAAAGATTTATCAGGAGGACAAAGACAAAGGGTTGCTATTGCAAGGGCAATTGTTAGAAAACCATCTGTCTTTTTAATGGATGAACCTTTATCAAATTTAGATGCTAAATTAAGAGAATCAACAAGAAGAGAAATTGTTCAAATCCATAAATTATTAGGTTCAACATTTGTTTATGTTACACATGATCAATTAGAAGCTATGACAATGGCTGATAAAATTATTTTAATGAATGATTCAGTAATTCAACAAATTGGTACACCTTATGAATTGTATAGCAAACCTAATAACCTATTTGTTGCAAAATTTATTGGTTCACCAACAATAAATATTTTTGAAGGACAAATATTAGATAAACATTTTGTTTCTTCAACATCTGATTTAAAAATACCATTAGATTGTTATGAAGATCAACCTGAATTAGAAGGAAAACATGTTTACATGGGTGTTCGTAGCGAAGATATTATTCATAATCCTAAAAATTGAAACATCGAATTATCAATTGCAGATATTGAATTTTTAGGAAAAGAAAAAGTTGTTACTTCATCTCATCCAGCTTGTGAAAAAAACATCTTATCAAATATCCCAAATTGAGTTGATATAAAAGAGGGAAGTGTTGAAAGATTTAATATAAAAAGAGATAATTTATTATTTTTTGATAAAGAAACACATAATAGAATTCCAATGAAAGTTAAAAAATATTTAAATATTAATGAATTGTAATAATAAAAATATTAATTAATTATAATAATAACGATAACAATTATAATTTATAAGGAAAATTTAAAATATGGCAAGTAATAGTTCAAGCAACGAAAAACATATTAAAAATTTATTTGAATATGATCAATGAAATCTTATTCAAAAAAAATTAGATAAAAAAAACGATAATTTTTTAATAGCAGAATCTTTAACTTCATTAGGTAATGGTTATTTTGGTTCAAGAGGAAATTTTGAAGAAACATATTCTGGTAAAATGCATCAAGGTGTATATAATGCTGGTGTTTGATTCCCAGATAAAACTAGAGTTGGATGATGAAAAAATGGTTATCCTAAGTATTTTGGAAAAGCAATTAATTCATTAAACTTTATTAAAATAAGAGTTTTTATTAATGGTAAAGAATTAGATTTAAATGTTTATAAACCTAAAAAATTTAAAAGAACATTAGATATGTTTAATGGTATTTTAAAAAGAGAATTTGTTGTAGTTATTGATGATATTGAATTAAGTTGTAAAACAGAAAGATTTTATTCAATTGCTGATAATGAAACTGCTTTTATAAAATACGAAATAACACCAAATAAAAAATGTTCTATTAAATATATTTCAATTCTTGATGGAGATGTTTGAAATTTAGACTCAAATCACGGAGAACAATTTTGACTACCAGTTGATTCAGAAGCAAATTCAGAATATCAATATACATCAATAAAAACTAAAGAAAATCCTTTTGGAGTTGATCGTTATGTAGTTGCAGCAGCAGCAACTATTGATCTAAATTTAAAAACTAATGAAATAAATTCAAATTCTAGAGAATTTTTATCTGAAATTATTGTAGAAAAAGAAGTAGAATCAAATCAAAAATTTGAAATACATAAAAAAGTGGCTATTTTATCAACAAGACATCATAAAGAATCAATGATAAAAAAAGATACTTTATCTAAAGTTAAAAAATTATCAAACTTGCCTTATGAACAAGCTAAATTAGAACATTCTAAATTATGAAATAAACGTTGAGAAATGTGTGATATTAAAATAGAAGGTGATGAAGCTTCTCAACAAGGAATTAGGTTTTCTTTATTCCAATTATTTTCTACTTTTTATGGAGAAGATCCAAATTTCAACATTGGACCTAAAGGATTTACTGGTGAAAAATATGGTGGAGCTACATATTGAGATACTGAAGCTTATTGTGTTCCAACATATTTAGGGGTTTCTCCGGAATATGTTACAAAATCATTATTACAATATAGATATAATCAATTACCTCAAGCTATTGAAAATGCAAAAAATTCATTGGGATTAGAAGGCGCTTTGTATCCTATGGTTACATTTAATGGTGTTGAATGTCATAATGAGTGAGAAATAACTTTTGAAGAAATTCATAGAAATGGTGCAATTGCATATGCAATATATAATTACACCAACTACACTGGAGATGATACATATTTAAAAAATCAAGGTCTAGATGTTTTGGTTAATATATCAAAGTTTTGAGCAAGTAGAGTACATTATTCAAAAAGAGCAAAAAAATATATGATGCATGGTGTAACAGGGCCTAATGAATTTGAAAATAATGTTAATAATAACTGATATACAAATTTCATTGCAAAATGAACTTTAGAATATACAATGGAAGTTATTGAAAAATATAAAGTTCCATCTTCAAGATTAAAAAAATTAGGTTTAACAGATGAAAACATCAAAAAGTGAAAAGATATTGTTGATAACATTTATTTACCTTATGATAAAGAATTAGATATTTTTGTTCAACATGATGGATTTTTAGATAAAGAATTCATAGCGACAAATGATTTAAAACCAGAAGATCGTCCAATCGTTCATAATTGATCATGAGATAAAATTTTAAGATCATGTTGTATTAAACAAGCAGATGTTCTTCAAGGAATTTATTTATTCCAAAATAAATTTAGTGAAAAACAAATTAAAACCAATTATGAATTTTACGAAAAATATACAGTTCATGAATCTTCATTATCTCCATGTATTCACTCAATTTTAGCTGCAAGAATAAATAAAATGGATGATGCATTTAGATTTTATAAAAGATCTTCAAGATTAGATTTAGATAATTATAATGATGATACAAAAGATGGATTACATATAACATCAATGGCTGGAAGTTGAATGACTATTGTTCAAGGTTTTGCAGGTATGAATGTTGAAAATGACATCTTATGTTTTTCACCAAAATTACCTAAAGAATGAAATTCATATGCATTCAATATTTATTT
>JAFWJI010000075.1 GCA_017511585.1 Mycoplasmataceae bacterium | reverse complement strand
TTAATAAAATAAAAGAACATATTTATATTGATTGAGAAAATAATAACATTATTGCAGATGATGCTAGAGGTATTTTAACTTTAGAAGTTACATTTAAAAATATTTGATGACAAAATGGTGTTTCAATTAATCAACATAAAGAAACACTAAGATTTAGTGGATTTAGACAATTATGAAATAAACCAACATATAATCCAAATTTATTAGTTATCGACCAAGAAGTAAAACAAGAAGATGAAACAACAACTAAAGAAAAAGTTGCAATAATTTATCATGAGGAATTTGAAAATATAGATTTTATTGATTATCTAATATTTACTCATTATCAAGAAAATAAAGCAAAAATAGATGAAATTTTGGAAAAAGATTATGGTTATAATAAAGAAGAAATTATATTTAATAAATCAGAAGGAGAATTAGATATAGATAGTGAAGCAATTTATAAAATAGTTAGTGATGTATTTGCTGCCTCTATTAAACATAGTCTTCAAACAGAAAGTGATTTACTTGGGGATTTAGTAGCAAAAAAATTAATTGTTGGAATTAAAAACTATGATAATGTTAAAGTAAGTGCTTCATGAAATAAAGGTGTTGGTGATACATTTGATTTTTCATTAGAATTAAATCAAGAAAAATTTAATTTTAGATTAATTGGATTTTTAGGAGCAAATAATTCAGGTTTAGAAACTGAAGGAAGTCAAGAAGTAAATAAAAATAATGATATTAGTAAAAAAAGTTGATTTAGTTTTAAATGAGTAGGTCATCCTTATTTAGATTCAGAAGCAATTAAAAATCCAAAATTTTATGGTCATTATTGATATTCATTAGAAATTACAATTAACAAAGAATCAATTACTGATACAAGTAATCCAAAACATAAAGATACAATGGAAGCAATTAAAGATAATACTTTAGGTGATTATTATTTAAATTTAGGTCATCATTTATCAGCTTATGAAATTGTTAAAAATGATTCAAATAATGTAACAATTAAATTTAGACATGAAGAATGAACAAGTCTTAATCCTTTTGGAAAATCAAAATTATTAACATCATCGAGTGAAGCAAAACCAGAAGTAATCTCACCTTATTTAGTAATTAAAAATTTAGGTTCATTTAATTTAGAAACAATATATAAAGAAGAAATAGATAAAACACCAAATGTTGAAATTAGAAAATCTATTTTTGCAGCTGAATTTGTAAAAGATAATTATGACCAATATGGTGCAATTAAAATAAAAGGTTATGATTTACCAACTGATTTTGATCAATATGAATTTTGATATAAAGAAAAAGATGGTCAATTTAAAAAAATAAATAACCCAAAAGCAAGCATTACTCAAGTTTATTATTCAGATAGTCTTAGAAAAAATGTTTTTGTTAAAATCCAATTTAGTTTTGAAGCATTAAAACAATTTCCTAAAGATGCTAAATTATATGTAGGTTTAAAAGATGGTTCAGAAAATAAACATTTAATTAATTTAAATTTACAAAATTCAATAGATAAACAAGAATAAAATAAATTAAAACAACCTTTATAGGTTGTTTTTTATATTATATTTATTATTTAAATCAATGATTAATCGAATCATTTGTTGCATTTCCATCATTATATTTCATAAAATAATTACATTTTTATAGAACCAAAAGTTCTAGGAAATGGTATTGAATCCCTAATATTTTCAATACCTGTAACATACATTACCAATCTTTCAAAACCTAAACCAAAACCAGCAGATCCAGAATCACCAAATTTTCTTAAATCTAAATATCATTGCATTTCCTCTTGTGAAATGTTGTAGTATTTGATTCTTTGAATTAATTTATCTATATCAACTTCTCTTTGTGATCCTCCAATTAATTCTCCAACACCAGGAACTAATAAATCAAAAGCTGCTACTGTTTTATTATCTTCATTTAAATACATGTAAAAAGCTTTAAATTCTTTTGGATAATTAATAATAGCAACAGGAGATAAAAATACTTCATCTACTAAATATTTTTCATGTTCAGTTGCTAAATCAATACCGAATTTAATATTTTTTTCAACAAATTTATCACTTGCGCTAGATAAAATTTCTATAGCTTCTGAATATTCGATAACTTTTAATTTGTTATTTAAAAATTTATTTAAATTTTCTAATAATTTAAAATTAGATTTTTCATCTAAAAATTGAAATTCATCAGGATGTTTTTCAATTGTATTTTTTATAACAAATCTTAACATTCTATCAGCTAAATCAATATCTTCTTTTAAAGTGTAAAACGCAACTTCAGGTTCAATCATTCAAAATTCAGCTGCATGCCTTTTTGTATTTGATTTTTCAGCTCTAAAAGTTGGTCCAAAAGTATATATTTTTTTAAAACCAACTGCATATGCTTCTCCATGTAATTGACCAGTAACAGAAAGTGTTGTTTTTTTAGGAAAAAAACCATTTTTAATATCATCTTTTATAACAAAACCTTCTCCTGCACCTTCTCCATCATTTGTTGTAAATATAGGAGTATGAACATAAAGAAAACCTTCTGATTCAAAAAAATTATGGATTTCTTTTGCAAGAGTAGAACGAATTAACATTATTGATCTAAAAATGTTTGTTCGATGTCTTACATGAGGTATCTCTCTTAATGTTTCAAGATTAATTTCTTGTTTTTGGATCGGGAAATTATCATCAGTAGGAGCGATATTTTTTGCACTTAAAGCTTCAATTTCACAGTTTTGTTTTGCATTTGGTGTTAATTTAAAAATTCCTTGAACTTCTAATGCAGAACCAATTTTTCATTTTTCTATTTCTTCCAAATCAAAATTTAATTCATTAAAAACAATTTGAATATTTTTTACTGTTGAACCATCATTTAAATTAATAAATCTTATTTTTTTATTTCCTCTATTAGAAACTATTCAACCTTTTATTATGATTTTTTCATTATTTGGATAATTTTTTATAATTTTTTTAATTGAATCAATCATTCAAACTCCTTAAAATTAATCTTGTTTAGAATAATATAAGTAAATAAATATATATAAATGTAAATTATATTATTTATAAGTGATAAAATAAAAATTAAATTATGAGTTATAAAGCATTTTATCGTAGATATAGACCTTCAAGCTTCGAAGAAGTTGTTGGACAAGAAAATATAGTTAAAACACTTGTGAATTTAATAAAAATGAAAAAAATATCTCATGGGTATTTGTTTTGTGGACCTAGAGGAACAGGTAAAACATCGATGGCAAAGATTTTTGCAAATGCTTTAAATTGTATTCATACAATTGAATTAGAAAAAACTTGCGATAATTGTTTACAAAATTCAAATAAATCAATAGATATTATTGAAATTGATGCAGCTTCTAACAATAGCGTAAATGATATTAGGACAATTAGAGAACAAGTAGAATTTGCTCCAACAAATAGCCCATATAAAATTTATATTGTAGATGAAGTTCATATGTTATCTAAAAGTGCATTTAATGCTCTTTTAATGACTTTAGAAGAACCACCTGCACATGCTATATTTATTTTTGCAACAACAAATCCTGATAGTATACCAGATACAATTTTATCTAGAGTTCAAAGATATAATTTTAAAAGAATTCCAAAAAAAGATTTAATCGAAAGATTAACATTTGTTTTCGATCAAGAAAATGTTAAATATGACAAAGAATCAATTGAAACTATTTCTTTTTTAGCAAACGGTTCATTACGTGATGCATTATCAATAGCCGATCAAGTTAATGCTTATTCAAATTCTGATATTACATTTGAAAAAATATCTAAAGTTTTTGGTTTAAGTACAATAGAATCACAAGTTAAATTCATTAATTTAATTGCTCAAAAAAAATTATCAGAAGCATTAGAATTTTTTGAAAAATTAATTGAAGAAGGAATTGATTATTCTAGATTTGTTTTTTCTTTGATTGAGTTGTTAAAAAATTTTTTAATATATAAAAAAACACAAAATGTAGATTTAATAACATTATCTAATCCAGATATTTTAGAAAGAATAAATTTAACAAATAATGCTGCTTATTCATTTTTAGATATATTCACACCTTTATTAAAAGAAATTAAATATTCTGATTTACCAGAACATTTAATTCAATTAACAATAATAAAAATTTGTTCTTTAGAAGAAGAATTTTATGAAAATCAAAATGAAAAATTAATTGAAGAAGGTGCAAAAAAAGAATATAAAGATATTACAGAAGAATATTTTGTAAATGAAGTAGATAAAGATGAAGAAAATGATTTAGAAAAAGAACTTTTATTAAAAATAAATAATAACCAAAATTTTATAAAAAAAGAATTTGATACTAAAACTATATTATCTGATTTTTCAACAATTGAAATTGAAAATTCCTTTAATACAATAAAAGAACAAATTTTAAATAATAAACTTGATGAGATCAATAAAAAAAATGATGATGAAGAATTTGAATCAAATAGTTATAAAAACGAATTTTTTGCAAAACAAAGAAATATAAATGATGATAATGAATTAAATAAATCTAATTTTGAATCAGTAGATTTTAAAAATGTTACAGAAGAAATTATTAATAATGCAACAGAAGCTTTAAATGTTTCAAATGAAGAGGATTGAGGAAAAGAAGAAGTAAATGAAGAATTGTTATT
>JAFWJI010000074.1 GCA_017511585.1 Mycoplasmataceae bacterium | reverse complement strand
TATGTTTCACAATTTGTTAGAACATTGAAAAAATTTGCTAATTTATAATTTTTAAAATAATCGATTATATGTTAAATTTAAACAACCTTATTTATAGAGGTTATACAATATTGTAAAAAGCACCTTTTCTAAGGTGCTTTTTTATTATTTTATAAACATATTAAAATCTATTTTTATTATGATTGGAAGTTTTTAATCTTTCTAATATTGATAACATTGGAATAGTTATTGATGAAATAATTGGTATCGTTAAACAAGATTTAGTGACAATACCAAATAATGAAATTGGGTATTGTTTTGCAAAATCGATTTTTTTTGAATAAAACCTTTTTGAAAATTGAAGATATGCATAAGGTCCTCATAATCATCTAAAAATAATAATAACTAAAATTATTAATGTTAAATAGTGTAACCATTTAATGTATTTTCAATTATTATTCTTTTTAAATAAAACTAAAGCAGTTATTAAAAATGCAAGCATTGAAAAACATAAAAATGAAATTAATAAATAAATAAATAAAGGAAATATTTTTTTAGAATCAACACCTTCATAATTAAATTTTCCATTAAATAATTGAATGAAAAAAATAATTAAAGTTGAAGCAATTAAAATTAATATTACCGATATACAAAACACTATTGTTGATTTATTTTTTTCTTTATACATTTTTAAAAAAAATGAAGAAACAAGACTAACTATAGGTGCAATAATTGCATATTCAATCATCCAATAAGCAATTCCTGAAGTAAAAAAACAAAATACTGTATCACATAAAATAGAAAAAAAAGCACCTTTTAAAGGAGTAAATAAAACACCATTAATAATTCAAAAAAATAATTCTATACTGATATTTAAAGGACCTGTTAATACTAAATTAGTAAGATATTTAATAACAGTATATAAGGCTAATAATATAGCCATAAAAGCTATTTCTTGAGTTGTTAATTTTCAATTATGAAAAATTTTTTTTATATTGTTTGAACTTTTTGTTTTTGTTTTGAACCTCATCTTAGATAATAATCTACAACAATATATATGTTACTTTTATGTTTATTATTTTATATCAATTTTATTTTCTTTTTCTAATTGTTCTTTTAATTTTTTATTTTCAATTTCTAATTCTTTAACTTTTTCTTCTAATTTTGAAAAATCTTCTTCAAATTGTTTTAAATCAGAAATTATAGAATCTAAAAAAATATCTACTTTTAATGGACTATAACCATTTATGACAGAATCAAATTTTTTATCAATTATTTTTTCGATACATTTTTTCATTAAAACCTTCTTTAAAATTTAATTAAATAAAAATTTCTTTTCCCTTTTTTAACTAATAAATATTTATAGTCAAAATATCTAGGAAACGGTTCTTCATTTTCATCATTTCTTATTTGACCATCAATATTAATTGCATTATTTTGAATTAATTCTCTAGCTTCCCTTTTAGAAGAACAAATTTTTGAATTAATTAGTAGATCAATTAATTTAGTTTTTTGACCTTTATTATCAAAAACTGGAATATCATTAATAATTAATTCTAATTGTTCCATGGTAATTTCGTTTAATGGTTTAGTATTTTCGAATAAAATTTCAGTAATTTCTTTTGCATTTTGAGCTGCAATTTTACCATGAATATCTTGACATACTTCTAAAGCTAACATTTTTTGAGCCAATTTCTTTTTCGGATCTTTTTTATGGTAAGTCATTATTTTGTCAATATGTTCATTATCTAAGAAGGTATATCAATTTAATAATTTTTCTACATCTTTATCATTTTGATTTATTAAAAATTGATACAAAGCAAATGGAGAAGTCATATTTTTATTTAATCAAATAGCTCCATCAACTGTTTTTCCGAATTTATTACCATTTTCATCTACAAGTAAATTAAAGGTTATTCCTAAAGCATCATTATTTCCTTTAAATTTTCTAATGATTTCTAATCCAGTGGTAATATTACCTCATTGATCAGAACCGCCTGCTTGGATTTTGATATTTTTTTTATCATATAATTGATAAAAATCATAACCTTGTAATAAGGTATAACTAAATTCAGTAAAAGATAAACCAGTTTCCAATCTTGAACTAATACTTTCTTTAGACATCATATAATTTACATTAATGCATTTTCCAACATCTCTTAAAAAATCTAGAATATTCATGTTTTTATAAAAATCATAATTATCTATTACTTCTAAACCAAAAGCTTGTAATTGTAATTTTATTTGTTCTTTATTTTTATTTAAAGTTTCTTTATCTAATAACTTTCTTTCTGAATTTTTAAAAGAAGGATCACCAATCATTCCAGTAGCTCCACCTAAAACACCATAAGTTTTTAATCCTATTTTTGAAAATTTTTTTAATAATAAAATTTGTAAATAATTACCAAGATGTAAAGATAAAGCAGTAGGGTCAAATCCTACATAAATCCCATCTCCAAATTGGATGCTATCAATTTTTTCTTCATTTGTTATGTTATTAATTATTCCTTTATTTTTCAAATCTTGAATTAAACTTTTTAACTCTTTCATATATTTTTCTCCTAAAATTGAAATTCATCTTCAATTGACAAGTAAGAACAATCTACTATTCCTTCTTTATCAATACCTAATGATTTGTAAGACATAATCATTCCTTGTGAAAGGGTATTTGAAATTTTAGATTCAACAATTTTTAACCCAGAAGATGTAATTGCACCATCAATTGCAAATAAATAATTTTTATTTTGTTCAATGTTTTTTAAATTGGTAATAATTTGTTTTTCATAAAATTTAAATTGCACTTTTAAAATAGTTAAATTTGGATTTGCAGAATGTTGTTTTGTTTCAATGACTTTACCGATTTTATAAAATGAATCAAAATCTTCTTGTTTTAAATAATTACTAAATTTATTTAATAAAAATGTTTGTATGTTATTATCAAGACTATGAAACCCTTCTTTTATTTGAAAATATTTTTCATAATTTAAAATATTTATTCCTACAATTTTGTCATTTGAAAATATTAAAATAAAATCATCTTTTACTATTGTTTTGATATTTGAATTATTTTGATCAAAATCTTTAAAAATAATAGAAATATTTTTTTTATTTTGAAAAAAATTATGTGAATTTGTAATTGAGATAGCCATAGCTAAAATTATAAATTATTTATCATAATATTTAGCCATTAATATTGCAGCTGCTATTGCAACATTTAATGAATCAAATTCAATTGGGATATAAACTTTATAATCTAATAGTTCAATAATATTTTTTTCAATTCCATTTGCTTCATTGCCTAATACTAATGCAAATTTTTCTTTATCTAATTTTAAATTTCTATAATCAATTGAATTTTTATCTAATAAAGAACCAACAATTTTATAATTTTGTTTTTTAAGTTCTAATATTTCTTTTTTTAAATCATTAACATTAAAAATATTCATATTAAAAATTGCGCCTTGAGTTGCTCTAATTACTTTTGGATTATAAATATCAACTCCTTCAACAATTATATTTTTGATATTAAATGAATTAGCTGTTCTAATTATTGTTCCTAAATTACCAGGATCATTTATTTTATTTAATATCAAAATTTTTTCTTCTTGAATTTTTTTAAGTTCTAAAAAATTACATATTCCAATATAAGGTTGAGGATTTTTTGTTGTTGATAATGCACAAATATTTTTGAATGAAGTATATTTTAAATCTACATTTTTATTTATCAATTCAAAACTATAATTAGATGTTATTATTTTTTTTAACAAATTTTTATGCTTTAATGCTTCTTCAATTAAATGTTTTCCTTCGATTATAAATTCTCTTTTTTCTTTTCTATATTTTTTTAAAAGTAATTTTTTATAATCATTTAATTCATTTTTTGTCAACAAATTTTTATTATTCATCTTCTAAAATAAAATCCTTCCCTTTTTGAACTTCAAATTCAGAAAGACCTTCAAAATTTTTTTGTCTTAGTATTTCATAAACTATTAAATTAACAGAATTTGCTAAATTTAATGATCGACATTCTGCTTTCATTGGAATTCTAATGCAATTTTCTAAAGATTTTTGAAGTATTTTTTTAGGTATTCCTGTTGATTCAGTTCCAAACATAATTCAAATTTCATCTTCAATATTAAAATTAATACTTGAATAATTTTTTTGTCCATATCTTGTTAGATAATAAATTTTTTTATCTCCATATTTTTTTAGAAAATCTTGATAATTTTCATGAATTTCATAATCTATATCTTCTATAACTCTACCAGCTGCTGCTCTTTTAATGTTTGGATGAAAAATATCAAAAGATATTGGTTTTATAATATGAAGTTTAGCACCTGTTGCATAACAAGTTCTAATTATATTTCCTGTATTTGGTGGTATTTCAGGTAAATATAAAACAACATTAATCATAATGTTATAAATAATAACATTTATTTTTTTTCTTGTTTAATTTTATAAAAATAAAATTTATTTTTTAGCACTATATTAGCAATTAATACTTATAAATGCTATAATGTTTTATTATGAAAAAAGACAAAATGAATGACTTAATTTTAAAATATATTGTTGAAGAATATATTTCTGAGTCAAAACCGATTGGTAGTGTTTTTTTAATAGAAAAATATAAAATGGACATTTCCTCTGCAACTGCAAGAAATATTATGAGTAATTTAGAAAAAAAAGGACTTATTGAAAAGTCACACACATCTAGTGGAAGGATACCCACTTCAAGTGGATATGAGTATTATTTTAAATACTTAACTAGTTCAGAAAGTAAGAAACTTTCTTCTAGAATTAGAGATATTTTTGCAAATAGAAGAGCTTCTATTGACAATATAATTGAAGAAGCTGTTTCGATAATTTCAGAAATTTCTAAAATAACTTTTGTAACTAGCGAAAATAAAAATCATCAATTATTAAAATCAATAACATTAACTCCGATTAGTGAATTTTCAGCAATAATTGTTTTGATAACATCAAGTGGTAAAATTGATTCAAAAGAATTAAAATTATCTTCTAAATTAAATTTGAATGATTTAAAAATTGCAATTAGAATTTTTCAAGAGCGATTATATAATGTTAAATTAGTTGATATTCCTAAATCAATTGAATCATTAAAACCAATATTAAAACAACATATAAAAAATTATGAAGAATTAATCGAAACTTTTGTTGCTGAAATTTTAAAAAAATATACTAATATTTCAAACAATAAAATTTATGGAAAATCTTATTTAATTAAAGCTCAAGATATCCAAAGACAAGAATTAGCAAATATTATTGAATTAATAGAAACACAATCAATTTGAGAATCCATAAATGATAAAAATTATTTAGAAGATAATTTAAAATTAGAAATATTACCTTCAAATACCTCTATAATTTCTAAAAGACTAATAATTAATGGAGAATCAAAAGATGTTTCAGTTGTCGGACCAAAAAGAATGGATTATTCAAAAGCTAAAAATATTCTTAATATAATTGAAAAGTATGTAAAGAAAAATATTGAATCTCAACAAAATGAAATTGAAAATCCAGAAAATGAAGAAGGGAATTAAAATATGCAAGAAAAAAACAACAAAATTATTGAGATAAAAGACGTTATAAATTTTGATTGTAAAATTAAAAAAATAGATGATCCAACTAAAGAATACAAATTTAAAGATAAAACAATAACTTTAGGTGAGAATGAAATATTAGAAGATTTTGATAAAAACATTATAGGTGTAGATTTATCAGAATCTAAAGTTTTTTCTTTTGAAATTGAAATACCAAATAAAGTTAATATTTTTGACCAAGAACTTGAAGAAGGTTCATATATTTTTGGATTTAAAATTAATAGATTACAAAAATTTAAATCAAGAGAAGAAATTGAAATGTCTTCATTAAAAGAAGTTCATGATGATAAACAAGAAATAGAAAAACTAAAAGAAATAAATAATAATTTATCTGAAAAAATTGCAAAATTAGAATTAGAAAAAAAATTATCAGAACAAACTTTTAAAGAAAAAATAGATGAAATGTCTAAATCAGCAACTAGTAAGGTTGAAAAAATAAGAGAAGAGATTAAATTAAAAGCAAAAGAAGATGTTGAACACAAAACAAAGTTTGCATTGCAAAAATTAATGGAAGATTTATTAAATCCATTAAATAATTTATCTTCTGTTGTCATTTCAGGAGCTAAGTCAAACGATCCAAATGTAGCCGCATATGTAAAAGGTTTCCAAATGCTTACAAACCAAATATTTAATATTTTAGAAACTTATGGAATTTCTATAATTGAACCTAAAGAAGGCGAAGAATTTAATGCTGAAATTCATCATATACAAGAATTAGAAGAAAATCCTAATTTTAAAAAAGATCAAATTATTAAAATTGTTTCAAAAGGTTATAAATTACATGAACGTGTTTTAAAACCAGCAATTGTAATAGTTGCAAAATAATATTAATATGAACCTAAATAATTAATTATTATATTTTGAGGTTTTGAATCAATTAAATATAAACAATGTTCTTCTAGTTTATTTTTAATTTTTCTAATTTTTTCGCTAATTTTTTCTGTTTTAGAAATTTTAATATCTATATTCAAAATTATTTTTGAATTCTTAGGATTTATTAAAACAAAATTTTTAGAAGAATTAATTTTTATTCCATCAATTACTTTTGGTAATGAATTTATTATATCCTCAAATGCTTTCTTACTTACTAAAGTAGAAATTTTTTTATTTGTATTATTAATAACAAAATTCAACATTATTTTTTACCCTTACCAACATATTTACCATCTTCAGTTGAAACAATTATTACATCATTTTGCTTTATAAACATTGGCACTTCTAATTCAAATCCTGTTACTAATGTAACTTTTTTTTGCGGATTTGTTGTAGTGTTACCTTTAACAGCATCAAATGCTTCTGCAACTTCTAGTTCAATATTTAAAGGAATTTCAATATCTAAAATTTCTTCTTCAAATTTTCTTACTTTTACTTTTGATCCATCAACTAAAAAATTTAGCTCTCATTCTAATCTTTTTAATGGAATTTCAAATTGTTCATAAGTAACTTCATCCATTAAAATAGCATTATTACCATCATTATATAAATAGTTCATTGAAATTGTTTCAATATGAGCTTTTTGGACTTTATCTCCACCAGTAAAAGATTTAATAGTTATTGTTCCAGTTCTTAAATCTTTTACTTTCGCTTTAACGTTTGCTTGTCCACGCCCTTGTTTTGAATGTTGAGCACTTAAAACAACATAAATGTTACCATCTAATTGAAAAGTAATTCCTGGTTTAAAATCATTAACACTTATCATTTTCTATACCTACTTTCTAGATAAAACTTTAGCACCTTCAATAGTTACTAAAACATCATCTTCAATTCTAGCACCACCAATTTTTTCACTATAAATTCCAGGTTCAGTAGTAATTATCATACCTTCTTTTAAGACAATATCAGATTTTGAAGAAACATATGGAAATTCATGTACATCTAAACCAAGACCATGTCCAGTTGAATGAACAAAAAAGTTTGAATATCCTTTTGATGCAATATAATCTCTACAAATTTTATCTATTTCTGAAGCTTTAACTCCAGGCTTAACTGATTCTCTTCCTAATTTTGCAGCTTCTTCGACAATATTTAATATCTCTTTATATTTTTTATTAATACTTTCATTTTGATTTTCTTCAAAAATAAAAGTTCTTGTTATATCTGCGCAATAACCTTCAAATTTTGCACCAAAATCAATAGTAACAATATCACCTTTTTTTAGAGTTTTATTAGAAGAATGATGATGAGGTTCAGCAGTATTTTCAGCAAAAGCTACAATAGAATCAAATGCTTCTTTTTCAGCACCACATCTAACCATTATGTACTCTAATTTATGTTTAAGTTCTTTTTCTGAAATACCTTCTTTTATAAATATTTGTAATTCTTCAAATGCTTCTAAAGAAATATCTATTGCTTTTTGGATTTTAGAAAGTTCTTCATTTGATTTGATAATTCTTAATTTTTGAAAATTAATAGGAATAATTGAAGAATCATCAATTTTAATCATTTTCTT
>JAFWJI010000073.1 GCA_017511585.1 Mycoplasmataceae bacterium | reverse complement strand
GCTGAATTAGAACCAGATACAGCAATTAAAGAACATAAAAGCTTTGTTAAGATTTTAAAAGAACATGGAGTTAAAGTGGTTCAATTAGTTGATTTGTGTTCTGCAACTTATGATTCTGTTTCTGAAGATATTCAAGAAGAATTTATAGAAGATTGATTAAATCAAGCTGAACCAAAACTAAATATAGAACATCGTGAATTGGTTAAAAAATATTTAAAATCATCTAAAAATACAAAAGAAATGATTAAAAAAATGATTTCTGGAATTAGGGCAAAGGAATTAAATATAAAACAAAAAGAATCATTAATCGTAGATCCAATGCCTAATTTATACTTTACAAGAGATCCCTTTGCTTCAATTGGTAATGGTATTTCATTAAATTCAATGAAATATAAAACTAGAAAAAGAGAAGTGTTATTTTCAAGATTTATCTTTACACATAATAAAAAATATAAAAATGTACCAAGATATTTTGATGAAGATAGCACTGAATTAACAATTGAAGGTGGGGATATTTTTATTTATAATGAAGAAACTTTGGTAATCGGTAATAGCGAAAGAACAAATCATAAAGCAATCATTTCTATTGCAAAAAATATTAAAAATAACAAAGAATGTAAGTTTAAAAAAATAATTGTTATCAATGTTCCACCAATGCCTAATTTAATGCATTTGGATACTTGAATAACAATGTTAGATTATGATAAATTTTTATATTCACCAAACATGATGACTGTTTTAAAATTTTGAGAAATAGATCTTCAAAAAGAAGAAATTGAATTAGTAGAAAAAAATGAAAATCTTGAAAAAATTTTGCACTCAATAATTGGTAAAAAACCAATATTAATTCCAGTTGGTGGTAAAGATGCTGATCAACTAGATATTGATATAGAAACTCATTTTGATGCAACAAATTATTTAGTTATCAAACCAGGTGTAGTAATTGGTTATGATAGAAACAAAAAAACTCAAAAAGCTTTAAAAGAAGCCGGAATTAAAGTTTTACCTTTTGAAGGTGATCAACTTTCTTTAGGAATGGGTTCTGCTAGATGTATGTCAATGCCACTTATTCGTAAAGATTTAAAGAAAAAATAATTATGAAAGGAAAATTATATGCCAGTTAATTTAAAAGGAAGAAGTTTAGATTCTTTATTAAACTTTACAACAGATGAAGTTAAATATTTAATAGATTTATCAATCGATTTAAAAAAAACTAAATATCAAGGATTACATACAAATAATAGACCATTAGTTGGTAAAAATATTGTTATTTTGTTTCAAAAAGATTCTACTAGAACAAGATGTGCATTTGAAGTTGCAGCTTCTGATTTAGGGGCTGGAGTTACATATTTAGGACCTAGTGGATCTAATTTTGGAAAAAAAGAATCAATTGAAGATACTGCAAAAGTATTAGGAAGATTTTATGATGGAATTGAATTTAGAGGATTTGATCAATCTGATGTTGATGCTTTAGTTAAATATTCAAATGTTCCTGTTTGAAATGGTTTAACTGATTCAGAACACCCAACTCAAATTATTGCTGATTATATGACAATGAAAGAAAAACTTGGTGATTTAAAAAACAAAAAAGTTGTTTTTGTTGGTGATTATAAAAACAATATGGGTTATTCAGTAATGATAGGTGCTGCTTTTATGGGAATGCATGTTGTTTTATGTGGTCCTAAAAAATATAAAGAATTAATGGATAAAAATGTTATTGAAAAATGTCAAGATTTGTTTAAACAAAATGGTGGTTCTTTAGAATTTTCAGACAATAAATTAGAAGCTGCTAAAAATGCTGATGTTATTTATACAGATGTTTGAGTTTCTTTAGGAGAACCATTTGAATTATTTGATTCAAGAATTAATGAATTACAAGATTTTCAAGTAGATATGAAAATGATGAAAGCAGCTAAAGAATCAGTAATTTTTATGCATTGTTTACCAGCATTTCATGATGATCATACTTTATTTAGTAAAGAGGTTGCAGAAAAATTGGGTAAAAAATATCCTATTGTAAAATCTGGAGCAATTGAAGTAACAGATGAAGTTTTTCAATCTTTATACAATAAAGCGTTTGATCAAGCAGAAAATAGATTACATTCAATAAAAGCTATTATTTTAGCAACAATAGGATATTAAATTATGTCAAGAATTGTTATTGCACTAGGTGGTAATGCCTTAGGAAATAATCCAACAGAGCAAAAAGAACTTGTTATTTTACCAGCTAAAAAAATTGCATCATTAACTAAATTAGGTCATGAAGTTATTGTAGGTCATGGTAATGGGCCGCAAGTAGGTATGATTTTTAATGCTTTTGCTGATGCTAAAAAATCAAATGAAAAAACACCTATTATGCCATTTGCTGAAGCAGGTGGAAGGTCTCAAGGTTATATTGGATATCATATTCTAACCGCTGTTTCTAATGAATTAAAAAAAGAACATATTAAAAAAGATGTTTTATATTTTTTAACCCAAACTATTGTAGATATAAATGATCCAGCATTTCAACAT
>JAFWJI010000072.1 GCA_017511585.1 Mycoplasmataceae bacterium | reverse complement strand
CATTTATTTATTGGTTCTGATATTTATGATGCAAAACCTTCAACACCAGTAAAAATAAATAAATTTGTTTCAATGATGAAATATGAAGGTTTAGATACTATTGTTGCTTATTCAGAAATGGAAGTAAAAAATCCAATTGGAAAAGTAATTTCTGAAGCAGGATTAAAACAATTAAGATTAGCCGAAACCCAAAAATATGCTCATGTTACTTTCTTTATGGATGGTGGAGTTGATATTGTTTATCCAAACATGGATAAAAAAATGATTGATTCATTAAAAATTGAATCTTATGCTGATGCACCTCATATGTCAGCAGAAGGTATTACTGATTTTTTAATTGAAAATGGTTCTAATTATGATTTAGTTATTATGAATTTTGCTAATCCAGATATGGTAGGTCATACTGGAAATTTAAAATCAACTATTGAAGCAGTAAGTTTTTTAGATTCACAAATTAAAAGAATAAAAGATTGAGTAGAATCAATTGGTGGTGTTTTATTTATAACTGCTGATCATGGAAATGCAGAAATTACAGAAGATGAAAATGGTAATCCAGCAACAAAACATACTTCAAGTCCTGTAATGTTAATTTCAACAGATAAATCATTAAAATTAAAAGATGGTAAATTAGCAAATATTGCGCCAACAATTTTAGATTATATGGGAATTAAAAAACCAGAATCAATGGTTGAAGAATCATTAATTGTAAAATAAAACTATTTTTTAAAATATTCTAATAATTTATCTATATTTTCATAAAATCTTTTATTTGATAAATTTTCTTTATAAAATTCAAGATTTTCTTTGACTAATTTAAGGTATTCTTTTTTATTTAAATTAATAATTTCAACTACTTTTTCTGCATATTTTTTTGCTTTAGTATTACTATCTAAAGCAAAAACTCCATCACTATTATTAAAAAAATTAACTGAAGGAAAATTATTTAAAGCAACAATCGGAGTTCCAACGCAAAGACTTTCTATTAAAACAAGGGATGCTCCTTCAAATTTAGAAACCATTAAAAAAACTTTGTTTTTTATTAGTGCTTCATATTTTTTTAAACCATCATCAATCCAACCATGATGAATAATATTTTTTGAATTTAAATATTTTTTAGCTGGACCAATTCCATAAACATTTATTTTTACATTATCTTTTTCTAAATATTTTGCAACTTTGTTTAAATATTTAATATTTTTTTTATGTTTTATCATTCTTCCAATTCAAATAACTTCTTTATTTTCTCCTTTTTGGTCTTCAATTTGTTTAAAATCAAAACTTAATTCATTAATTGGATAAGGGATAATAAATTTTTGAATTTTGTCAAATTTTGAGCTAAATGATGATAATTTTTCTTGTGTTTTTAAATCAGAAAAAACAACATTTTTAGCATTTAAAAAAATATTTCCAAAACTAATCATGCTATTAAAAAAATATTTAATTCAAAAACAAATTTTGTTTTTTGATTTTCCTCCTGTTACCAATATTTCTGGATCATCATGACAGATTTGAATAAAGTTATTTCTCTTTTTGATTTTAACAAAATTTAAATAACAACTATTGATAATTAAATCAAAATCTTTGTTATTTAAGAATTTTTCTAAATCTTTATTAAATTTTCAATGATCAATAATATTTTTTTGGATTTTATTAGGATGTTTTTGAAAAATTTTAGAATAAACTAGATGATAATTCTTGTTTTTTTCATATAAATTTTCATATCTAGAAATATTTTGGCCAATATATGCTGATCATTCTACAACTTCATGTCCTTGATTCAATAAGTATTTAATTAATTCACGATTAAAAGTTTCTCCTCCCCCATATTTACAAAGCGAATTTATTTGACTAATTACTAAAATTTTCATTATAAACCCCTTAATATTTGTTTTTCATTATTGCTTGAATAAATCCACTAAATAATTTTGAAGGACTTAATGGTCTTGCATTAAATTCAGGATGATATTGAACTCCAACATAAAAAGGATGATTTTTTAATTCACAAATTTCTATTAAATGTTTTTTTTCATTATATCCAGAAAAAATAAAGTTATCATCTTCTAATTTAGAAATATATTTTGGATTAACTTCATAACGATGTCTACTTCTTTCAAAAATTTTATTTGCATCATAAATTTTATTTGCTAAAGTCCCATCTTTAATAATTATTGAATCTAAACCAAGTCTTAATGTTCCGCCAATAATTTCTGTATTTTTACCTTCAATAATATCTAATACAAAAGTTCCTTTGTCACTAATTTCGCTAGAAGTAGCATCTTTTATACCTTTATTTCTTGCTTGATTAATTGTCATAGCTTGCATACCAAAACAAATTCCTAAAGTTGGTATTTTATTTTTTCTAGTATATTCAACTGCTACTATTTTTCCTTCAAATCCTCTTTTACCAAAACCAGGTAAAACAACAACACCATCTGTATTTTCTAACTTAGATTTTATGTTTTTCTCATTAATATCTTCAGAAGAAATTCAATTGAAATTAATATGCGCATTTTCATGAACACCACTTATAAATAAAGCTTCTTTTATTGATTTATAAGCATCTTCTAATTTTGTATATTTTCCAACCATTGAAATATTTATTTCTTTTTTATTTTTACCTTCTAATTTTTCAACAAATTTTTCCCATTGTTCAAAATTTGGTTTTTTATTTTTCATTGAAAAATGTTCTAATATCTTAGAACAAATATTTTGTGATTCTAAGTATAGAGGTATTTTATAAACAGAATCAAAATCAGGTAAAGGTAAAATTAAATCTTCTTTTATGTAATTTAAATTTGATAATTTATGACTAATTTCATTAGTTACCATATCTTGTGAACGTAATAGAACCAAGTTTGGTTTAATACCATTTGAAGCAAGTATAGATAATGAAGCTTGAGTTGGTTTAGTTTTAAATTCCTTTGAAGCATTTAATCAAGGAATGTATGTAACATGAGTAAAAAAAGTGTTTCCCGGATTTTTGAATTTATATTCACTTATTGCTTTGATAAATGGATTTGATTCAATATCTCCAACAGTCCCACCTATTTCTACAATAAAAAAATCTGGATTATTTTTTTCAATTGTTTTTTGTATGATGTTTATTATTTCATTAATAAAATGTGGAATCATTTGAATAGTTTTTCCACCATATTCTCCCTTTTTTTCTTTATTAGCAATTATTTGATAAATTTTTCCAGTTGTATAGTTTGAATCTTTTGTTAAAGTTTCATTAACAAATCTTTCATAATGTCCTAAATCTAAATCTGTTTCTCCACCATCTGCTGTAACATAAACTTCACCATGTTCATATGGAGAAAGAACTCCTGGATCAATATTTAAATAACAATCTAATTTTTGCATAAATATTTTAAAACCTCTAGCTTTTAAAATATTTCCAATTGAAGCAGCAACAATTCCTTTTCCAATTCCAGAAATTACTCCACCAGTTACAAATATTACTTTCGTTTCATTTTTCTTGCTTTTTTTTGTTGCATTTTTTTTCATCATTTATTCACCATAATTAGTTGTTTTTAACTATATTTAAATTTTATTAAATATAACCAATTATTTTTTGTAATTTTGTAAGTAAAT
>JAFWJI010000071.1 GCA_017511585.1 Mycoplasmataceae bacterium | reverse complement strand
TATAAACAAAATTTATTTTTGAATTAAATTGTTCTATAACTTCTTCTAAGTTTTTCTTAAAATTATTTTTTTTAAAAATGCTTGTTTCTTTTTTAATTACATTTAATTCTTCAATATTATTTGAAATTGAAACTGCAAATAATGTATTTGTATTTCCAATGTTAATGTAAAGATTACTCATTAATACCACCTACTATACAATTAGGATAGATAATAAATATATTATATCACTTAAACAAAAAGAAAATCAATTAACAATTCATTAATTTTAATTTAATATAATTAATGAATTGAATTATGTTAAATATAAATATTAAAGAATTAGATGATATTGTTGGCCAAAAACACTTAGTTGGTAAATATGGAATAATTCGAAAAATGATTGAAAATAAAAAAATTTATTCTTGTATTTTTTTTGGTCTTCCTGGAATAGGTAAAACAACTTTGACTAAAGTTATTTGTAATAGTTTGAAAATTGAATATTTTTCATTTAATCCAACTTTTGATTCTAAAAAAACATTAAAAGAAATTTTGGAAAATAATTTTAAAAACTATAAAGAAGTGGTTTTGATTATAGATGAAATTCATAGAATGAATAGAGATAAACAAGATATTTTGTTACCTTATTTAGAAACTAAAAAATTAATAATTTTAGGAACAACAACAGAAAATCCTTATTTTTCATTAAATCCAGCTATTAGAAGTAGATGTCAAATTTTTGAATTAAAAGAAATTGATAGTAAGGATATGTTAATTTTTCTTAAAAAAGTTTTGTTAGAAAATAAATGTAAATTAAAAGAAGAAATTTTGAAAAAAATAGTTATTAATTCTTTAGGAGATTTAAGAAGTTCATTAAATTTATTAGAAATTATTTTAGAACTATATAAAAAGAATGAATTAAATGATGAATTTTTAAATAACATTTTTTCTAATCCAAATGTTTTTGGTTCTTCTTATGGAAATGAATTTTATAATTTACAATCTGCTTTTCACAAATCTTTAAGAGGTTCTGATGTTGATGCAGCAATTTATTATTTAGCTAGATTAATAAAAATTGGTGATTTACAATCAATTTCTAGAAGAATGATTGCTATGGCTTATGAAGATATTGGTTTAGCCAATCCAACATTATTATCTAGAGTTATTCTTGCAGTTCAATCAGCAGAAAGATTAGGGTTTCCAGAAGCAAATCAAATATTATCATCAACTGTTATTGAAATGTGTTTATCACCAAAATCAAATTCAGCATATTTAGCAATTAACAAAGCATTAACTGATATTGAAAATAAAGGTACAGGAACATTTGATATACCTACTCATTTAAAATATGCCGGATATAAATCTGCTAAAAAATTAGGTTATGTAGGATATAAATATCCTCATGATTATGAAAATAGTTGGGTTGATCAAGAATATTTACCAAAACAAATGAAAGATATAAAATATTATTTTGCAAATAAAAATGATATTGAAATAAAAATGAACAAAATTTGAACGGATAGAAAAACTAAAAAAAATTAATATTATAATGCTATAATGAAAATGAGAGCATATATGAAAAAGCAAGTAAAAAATTTTATTTTAATTGCATCAATATCAACACAATTGTTAGTAGTTCCAACTTTAACTGCTTTAAGTTGTAGTAAAGCAACAAAAAATGAAATTCAAGAAGTTTTAAATGATGTTTCAAAAAATGTTAAGGTTGTATATAAAAATACAATTAATAAATCAGAAGTTTTGAGCAAAAATATTAATAAGGATAATTTTAATGAATATTTTGACTTGAATTGTAATTTACTAAATAATGAGATAAATATTTCTATAATTGATTGCAAAGAAGACCCCAAAGATTCCACTTCTTTGTTGATTTCTTTAAAAATTAATTATAAAAATGAATCATTAACTATAACGCTTAAAGAAGATGGGTTTAAAAAACCTAATATTATTTCATTAATTAAACAAAATTTTGATATTTCAGAATTTGGAATTATTAATAATTTATTTGCTGAAGATTTTAAATCAAATATAAAAAAAGAATGAATACATCAAAATAAAAAATTAATATTTAATGGAGAATTTAATGTAGATGATATTAAGTTGTTAAATGTTCAAGTTTTAAATTCAGTTTATATAGTAGTAAATGTAAATATCAAAAATATTCCATATAAATTTAAAATTGAAGGTTTTAAAATTAAAAATGACAATGATATTTCAAACTTAGAAATTATTTTAATTAATGATATTTTTGAATCAAGTCAATTTGGTTTTGAATCAAATACATTTGAAGAAATTAAAGAAGCAATTACAAATCAATGAATATTTAATAATAGAAAAATTTTATTTGAAAATAGTGATTTAATTCAAAACCAAGACAATATTAAGTTAATAAATATAATTTCAGAGTCCAATGAACAAATAGCAAGTATTCATTTAAAAGTGAATAATAAATTGTTTAATTTTAAAATTAATGGATTATTGTTAATTAATATAAATAAAACAATTTTCCAAGCAAGTGAATTAGGACTTGAATCTACAACATTTGAAGAATTGAAAAATATTGTAAATGATCAATGGATATTTGCAAAAAAAGATATTATTTTCAATTCAAATGTTTT
>JAFWJI010000070.1 GCA_017511585.1 Mycoplasmataceae bacterium | reverse complement strand
CCTTGATGATTTAAATTAGTTATTTTATCTAATTCAAATTTACTTACAATTTCTACTTTAATATTATTAACATTAAAATCTAATTCTTTAATAGATAATATTTTAGAAATAGAAACATTATTTTTTATAGCATCTTGAACAGAATTTTTACCACAAATAAATTTTGATGACATTGTATTACTTTTTGTTAGGTTCTTTTTTTGCTTGTTGCATTGAACGCATTACAGCTTTTATTTGAGCTTCTGATGGTTTTCTTCCCATTTGTAAAAACATTGCTCTAATCATTTTTTCTGTTATAGGTGGATTTTCTTTTAATTGTTTTTCAAACATTTTTTTAGTAAGAAAAAAAGCTAAAACAGCTCCAACTAAAAATAAAATAATACCTATTCCTATTATTAATCCTACACCTAATCCTACACTCATCATTTAACTCACTTTTTATATTTATATAAAATAAAAAATATTAATTTTTTGAATAAAACTCAACTATTAAAGATTCGTTAATTTCAGAATTCAATTCTTTTCTTTCTGGTAATCTTGTTAATTTAAAAGAAAAATCTTTTGATGATGATAATCAACTTGCTGGTTCTTTTTTTGCTTTTGCTTCTAAAATTTGAGGATTTTTTCTAGATTTTTCTTTTAATTCAATAACATCATTAATTTTAACTTGCATTGAAGGAATATCAGCTTTATGACCATTTAATGTAAAATGACCATGATTTACTAATTGTCTTGCTTGTCTTCTTGTTTCTGCTAGTCCTGTTCTATAAACAATAGAATCTAATCTAGTTTCTAACATTTGTAAAAAGTTAATACCTGCTTGACCTTGTCTTTTAGTTGCTTTTTTAAAAGTATTTTTAAATTGTTTTTCTGTTATTCCATACATAAATCTTAATTTTTGTTTTTCATATAAATGTAATCCATAATCAGATAATTTTGGTTTTCTTTTATTTCCATGTTGTCCAGGAACTGTTTGTCTTCCTTTACCTTTAGCAAATTCTTTCCCTGTTTCTAATATAGAAAATCCTAATCTTCTTGATCTTTTAAATACTGAACCTCTAATTGTTGCCATTAATTCTCCTTAACAAATTAATTTTTATATATTGATTGATTTAAAAATATTATTAATTTGTATTCAAATTTATTTTTAATGCTTTCTCTTTACAGCAAAGTTACTTACAAAAATAATCAAATAAATTAAAAAATACAAATTAATAAATTGCTGTATTTGCAAAAAAATTATAACAATTACTCAATAAATTTTACAAAATCAATAATTCCTGGAAAATCTATATCTAATAATTTCCCTTTTTTAAATGCAGTTTCAATTGAAATTGATTTTGAATTTTCATAATCCAATTTATCCACATTAATTAAAAAAATTTTAGAATGTCTTTTAAAAAAAATAATATAAAAAGCTATACCTCCTAAAAAATGGATTTGTTTTAAATGATTATGTTGATGTTTTTTTATATTAGAAAAATGAAAAATGTTTTCTTGAGTTGATTTTGCTTCAAAAGTAATATATTTCCCTTTATATATTCCATAATAATCAACTGTTGATTTTTTAGAAATAAAAGAAGATTCTAATTTTTTATTTCTATCATCTACAAAAACCTTTGAAAATTTTATATCTAAATTTTTCTTAGCAAAAAAAGCAATGTTATTTTTATTGTAATATTCAATTGTTTTATTTAGAATTTGTTCCAATAACATTCCTCTATTTTTATGAATAACAAAAATGTTTTTTGACAATGTTTTCTCCTTGGTTACAAGGACAAAATAAGAACTTTAATTTACATTAATATTATCATAATTTAATTATTAAAATTTTGATTTATACTTTTTCAATATTTCAACTACAATTACTTTATATTATGAGTGAATCAATCAGAAAATTTAAAAATAATGATGAATTAATTAAAGAATTAGAAAATAGATCATTAGTATTTCCTGATGAAGAATCTAAAAAAATATTTAAATCATATTTAATACAATATGGTTATTTTTCTTTTGTAAAAAAAATGTCACATGATCTAATGTATTCAGATATTGAACAAAAAATTTTTAAAAAAGAATTTACTTCTAACAATTTAAGATACTTATTTGATATTGATAGAAACATTAGTGCTATTATCTTTAAATATTTTCGTAATATTGAATTTTTGTTAAATTCATCTTTATTAAAAATTGTTGCTAAAAAAATAAACAAAAATGCTAAGTGTCCATATATTGCTGCTCTTGATGGTGAAGGATTAAGAGATGTGTTCCCTAAAATTGATGAAGAAATACCTAAATTTAAAAAGTATTATAAAGATACACATGCTAATTTTTATGAAGATATATTCAAAAATTTCAATAATATAGATTTTGATTGTCGTGAAGCTATTAAAGAAAATGAAAATAAAGAAAATGATGAAATAAAAAATTTAATTGAAAAAGGTTGATTTAAAGATTTTATAAATAAAAATAAACAAATTAAATCAAAAACAAAATGAGAATATTTAGATATTTTTTCATTATTTCAAACACTTACATTTTCTCAATTGTTAAGAATCTTTTCTTATTTATCTACTTCTTCAAAAAACGAAGTCATTAAAGAGTTTTTTAATGATTTTAAACCTTCAAATAAATATTTGAAATTGAAAGAAGAAGAATTTGAAAAACTTATTAACTATTTTTCAGATTTAAGAAATGTTTTAATGCATAATGGGAGTTTAATTAAAATCAATTTTAAAATTGATCAAGAAAATAAAGAAAGTTTTGAAAAATATTTTAATATTCAAATTCCATCAGATGAAATTAAACTTAATGATATTGTTCAAATAATGGAATCAATCATAAATATAAAAGATACAATACTAAAAGAGATTGAAGAATCAATAACTAAAAAAATAGAAAACAGAACTCAAAGATCTGATCAAATATCTAATTTAATATTTGAAATTATTGAAAAAGAAGCTAGAATTAAAAAACAATCAAAATAAAACAATTATTTTTTATAAATATTTTTAACTAAAAATTTAAACATTATTATTAGATTTTTAATTTTCAGTTTTTATTAATATATTTATTTAAAACATTTAGCTTTTATAATATAATTTTTTTAAAATTTTAAGACTAAGACTAAATTAAAAATAAAATTGAATCTAAATTTAAAAAGGATAAATTAGTATGGGAAACAAAAAAGAAAAACTTACAAAATCTGAAATAATTTCAAAAATTGCTGAAATTGTTGAAAGACCAAAAAGTGAAATAAATTTAACAATTGATACATTGGTTTCAATAATAATTTCTGAAATGCAAATTGGACATGAAATAACAATAAGTGGTTTAGGTACATTTTTAAAAAAACGTCAAAATGAAAGATTAACTATTAATCCTGCAACAAAACAAAAAATAAAAACACCTTCTAAAAATGTTCCTAAATTTAAACCTTCTAAAAATTTAAAAGATGCAGTTGGTTTAACAGATTAATATAAAACTTATTTTTTCTTAATAAAGTTTTATTCATAAATACATATAATATAATTTATGAATAAAGATAAAATTAGAAATTTTGCAATTATTGCACATATCGACCATGGTAAAAGTACTCTAGCAGATAGACTTTTAGAATTAACTAATACAATAGAAAAAAGAGAATTGAATTCTCAGCATTTAGATACCATGGATCTAGAAAAAGAAAGAGGCATTACAATTAAACTTAATGCCGCTCAAATAAAATATAAAGATTATATCTTTCATTTAATAGACACTCCCGGCCATGTAGATTTTACATATGAAGTTTCAAGATCTTTAGCAGCTTGCGAAGGTGCTTTGTTATTAGTAGATGCTAGTCAAGGTATTGAGGCACAAACTTTATCTAATGTATATTTAGCGCTAGAAAATAATTTAGAAATTATTCCAGTTATAAATAAAATAGATTTACCTTCAGCTAATGTTGAAAAAGTAAAATCAGAAATTGAAAATGTAATTGGAATACCAGCTGATGATGCTATATTAATTTCTGCTAAAAATGGAATTGGTATTGTAGATGTATTAAATGCAATAATTAAAAGAATTCCTGCTCCAAAAGATTGCGATGATCAAAAACCATTAAAAGCATTAGTTTTTGATTCTTACTTTGATCCATATCGTGGAGTTATTTTATTAATTAGATTATTTAATGGTACCCTTAAAGTTGGTGATGAATT
>JAFWJI010000069.1 GCA_017511585.1 Mycoplasmataceae bacterium | reverse complement strand
TGTTGTAGCAAGAAATTCAGAAACATTTACATTAGATTATTTAATTAAAAATAATTATGTAAGTTTCTATTGCAACAATACTCCATTTAATTGAAATCAGGTAAAAGATGAAAATGGAAATTGATTAACTTCACCTGGAATATTGAAAAATGGTGATATTGTAGAAATTAGATATAAAGATCCAACTATATCACATTATTATTCATACACAGCTCCGATTGTTTCAGGGTTACAAAATAAATCTGATAATATGTCAATGTTTTCATGAATCGGTATTGGAATAGCGTCATTTGTAACTTTAGGAATCTTTGCATTAATTTATCTTTATGTAAGAAATAGAAAGTTGAAATAAATTTATTATAAAAATAATAATTTATTTATATTTTTGTTCGATTTTAAAATTATTATTTAATTGATTTAATCTAAAAAATCTAAAGATATTACAAGGAGATTGATAATGGAAATAAATATTGTTGTTTCAATATTATTTATAATCTCGTTTTTAATTATTATTGTTGGATTTTTGATGGCTCCAGATTATAATTCTTTTTCAGGGGCAATTGTTGGTTCTTCTGACCTTAGATTATTTTCACAAACAAAAGAACAAGGATGAAAGAAATTTTTAAAATGAACAATGATTATTTTAGGAATAATTATGTTTATTGTAACTATCTTAATTAGGATATTTATTTAGAATTTATTTATATAAAATTTATGTTTTCAAAAAAAATAATTATTGAACATTTACAAAAAAATAAAACTTCTTCATTTAAGAATTTAGCAAGAATTTTAAATGTTTCTTCTTGACAAAATAAACAATTTTCTAGTTTTTTAAATACTTTAAAAAATAAAGGTGAAATAGCATTTTCTAAAAAACATGATTGCTTTTTTATTCCTGAATTTATTGGTTCATTTGAAACAGAATATAAAACAAATATTAAAGGAAATGCTTTTTGTTTTGTAAAAGATAGTAATAGCGAAAAAGAATTAAGAGCAATAATTTTTAAACACAATGATTTAAATCCTTTAAAAAATGATTTAGTCCTTGTTGATTTTTATAAAGATTTAGATGAAGGTTTTTATTTTGCTATTTTAAAAGAAATTAAAAAAAGAAAAAATGAATATTTATTAGCAGAAGTGGATGAAAATTTAGATATAAAACCATTATTTTTTAATCAAGATTTTGAATTTCAATATGATAAAAAATCTTTAGAAGCCAATACATATGTTAAATTTAAAATCGAAAAAATAAATCGAAATTCAATTTCTTTAAGATTAGTTAAAAAATTATTTTCAACTAATCAACCTTATGCTGATATTGATTTAATTATTGAACATGCTAATGTTGATGATTTTTTTTCTAATGAAGTGATCGAAGAATCCGAACTAATACCTGATGAAGTTGAAAATATCCATGATTTTAATCGTGTTGATTTAACAAATCAATTAATTGTTACTATTGATGGTGAAAAAACAAAAGATTTTGATGATGCTATAAGTGTAAAGAAAAAAGATGAAAACATTTATGTTTTAGGTGTTCATATTGCAGATGTTGCATATTATGTTAAAGAAGATAGTCAATTAGATAAAGAAGCTTTAAGAAGAGGAACTTCAATTTATTTAATTGATAAAGTTATTCCAATGCTACCAGAAAAACTATCAAATGGAATTTGTTCTTTAAATCCTAATGTAAATAGATTCACTTTATCACTTGAAGTAGAAATAGATAAAGATGGAAATATTTTAAATAAAAAAATTTTTCCATCTTTAATTTGTTCTAAATATAGATTAACATATAATCAAGTTGCAAATATGGAAAATGATCCTATAATCAAAAATGATTCTAATTTGTTTAATATGTTAAAAAATGCATATGAATTAAGTGATATTTTATCTAAGAAAAAAAATGAAGAAGGATATATTGATTTTGAAATAGAAGAACCAATAATTGAATTAGATCCAAAAACCGGAAAAGCAATTGCTATTAAAAATAGAATTAGACTTTCTTCAGAAATATTAATTGAAAATTTTATGGTTTTAGCAAATGAAGTTGTTTCAAAAACGATAGCCGATTTACAAATTCCTTCAATATATCGTGTTCATGAATCACCAGATCAAGAAAAGATTGATAATTTAAAGACTTTTATTAAATTATTAGGAATTAATGCAAAAGTTAAAATTACTAAAGATCCTAAAGATTTTCAAAAAACAATATTAGATATTAAAAAATATCGTTTTGATAATTTAATAAAAATGTTTTTGTTAAGAACAATGCAAAAAGCTAAATATTCATCAGATAATATTGGACATTTTGGTTTAGCATCAAAATATTATTCACATTTTACTTCTCCTATTAGAAGATATCCGGATTTATTATTACATCGAATAATTTGAGAAGTAATAATTAAAAATAATAAAAATTATTCAATTAAAAATAAAGATAAAATTCAAATGATAGCTAAACAATCTTTTGATTCAGAAGTTAAAGCGGTTGATTTAGAAAGAAAAGTTTATGATGTCAAAAAAGCAGAGTTTTATGAAAGTAAAATTAATAATATAGAAATAGCAACTATTGTATCAATTCATAAATTTGGAATGTTTGTTGAATTTGCAGATACAACAAATTCTTTAATCCACATTTCAACAATTAGTCCTTTT
>JAFWJI010000068.1 GCA_017511585.1 Mycoplasmataceae bacterium | reverse complement strand
GTTTATTTCATATTCCAATCTTACCTATTTCATGTGCTCCAGCAACATTGAAATATCTAAAAATAACATAATTTTTATTGTAAGCTTATGCTCAAGAACAAATTAATTGTTCTGCTGCTAATTTAGATTGACCATAAGGATTTATTGGTTCTTTAACATCATCTTCTTTAATTGGAATAAATTTAGGTTCACCATAAACTGCGGCAGTAGAAGAAAAAATAAATGTTTTAACACTATCATAATCTTTTATAACATTTAATAAATTTAAAACTCCACTTGTATTAACATCAAAATACTTTAGAGGTTCTTTTACTGATTCAGGAACAACTATTAAACCTGCAAAATGCATTATTGCACAAATATCTTTTTCTTTTTCAAAAATATCTTTTACTTTTTGATAATCTCTAATATCTTCATAATAGTATTTGGCTTTTTGATGAATATTATTTTTTGAACCATTTGTCAAATTATCTAAAACAATTACATCATAACCTTTTTCAATTAACAAATAAACTGCATGTGATCCTATGTATCCTAATCCACCAGTAACTAAAACTTTCATAATAATCAATTACTCCTTTTTATTTAATAATAAATTTTTAATAGGTTTATAAGAAAATCGATGTATTTTATTTATCGGTCCATATTTAGCAAGTGCTTCAATATGATGTTTTGTTCCATAACCTTTGTTTTTAGAAAAACCATAGAGCGGATATTTTTTATCTAATTGATTCATAATATCATCTCTTACAACTTTTGCAACAATTGAAGCTGAAGCTATTGAAATTGATTTTTGATCCCCTTTAATTATAGATTGTGTTTTTACTAAAACATTTTCTACTTTTTCTGAATCTATTAAACAATAATCAATTTTATCTTTATGTTTATTAATTAAATATTCCATTCCAATAATAGAAGTTTTTTTAGGATTTGTTTTATCTACAAATTCTGCATCGTAAATAATTCAATCAATTAGCAAAGCTTCTCTACTTAATTGTTCAAAAACTATTTGTCGATTTTTAGAACTCATTTTTTTCGAATCATTAATTAAGTCATTATTATAATCTTTTTTTAAAACACAAATAGCAACAACTAATGGGCCAGCTCAACATCCGCGTCCAACTTCATCTAGTCCTGCAATTTTATATATTTTTTCTTTATATAATTTATCTTCAAATTCTCTCATTTTTCACATCAAATTTAAAATGAAACTTCAATATAATTAATATTTTTCCCTTTTTTAGATCATTTAATTTCATAACCTGTTTGAATATTAAATTCATTTTTTTCTGAATTGTGCAAATCATTTGTTAAATAAATTATTTTTGCACCATAATTTTTAAATGATTCAATTGATCAATTAAAAAAATCATCATTATCAGTTTTTAATTTTAAAATTCCTTCTTTAGTTAACAAAGATTTATAAATGTTTAAAAATTTAAAATAAGTTAATCTTCTTTTGTAATGACTTTTCTTTGGTCAAGGATCAGAAAAAGTCAATCATATTTCTTTTACCTTACCATCAAAATTATTTTCTAAATTACTTAATTCATTACAAACAACAAAAAAATTTTTTAAATTTAATTTATTTGCTAAAGATATTGCTTTAGCTACAACTGTAGGGTATTTTTCTATTCCAATATAAATGTTATTTGGATTATTTAATGCTAATTGAATTAACATTTCTCCTTTACCCATTCCTATTTCTAAAATAACATTTTCATTTAATTTAATTGGAAAATCTTTAATAACTAAATTAGAATTATCAATTTTTTCTCTTGCTTTAGGATCATTTCTTAATCTCATAACTAATCTTCATCAAATAACTCTTTTAAATTTATTTCTTTTAAAATTATCAAAGATTCAAACAAACCATAAACATATGATTCATCAAAAATAGTTTCTTTTGTTTGATATTTTGTTGCAATAGTTATTATATTTTCATAAATAACATCTACAATTTCTTTGGTATATAATTTTTCTTTATTTTTTAAAAAATCATCTTGATCAACAATTTGAAATGGCTTATTTGGATATATTTTTAAATCAAAATCAAAATCGATATACTTAATTGAATCATCTTCAAAAAAGAAAGGGCTAGCTAAATTGATGTAATAATGCAAACCTTCTTTTTTTCATGTAATTGTCATATTAAAAAAATAATTTTTTGAAAAAAATCATAATGTTGGTTTTTTAATAACTCATTTTTTACCATCGTTTTCTAAAACTTTGGTTTTATGTAATAAACAACAAACATAATTATCATTTTCAAAAATTAATTTAACACCATTTCATTGTCTATACAAAGTGCCATCATACTTATAAGCTTGAACATTAATAAATTTATGTCTTAAATTTTCATACATAACACTTTTAATTATAAATATATTTTTAAAAAAAATAATAAGCATTTAACTCATTATTTTTATATGGTGCCCAGCAAGGGACTTGAACCCTTATAACTTTCGTTGGCAGATTTTGAGTCTGCTGTGTCTGCCATTCCACCAGCTGGGCAAATCAAATTTGATAATTTAAATTATAAGATATATAAACAAATTATCTTTATTTTTTTGGTTTAAATTTAAATATAATTTATTTAAATTCTTTTGTAAAAGGTGAAAATCATACTATGAAATTTAATAGAGTATTTATGATTGTCACAGATTCTTTAGGAATTGGTGATGATAAACAACAAAAAAAATATGGCGATTCTGGAGCTGATACATTATTTCATGTTTCAGAAACTAATTTGTTAGAAATTCCAACATGAAAAAAAATGGGTATTGCTTCTATTGCAAAAATTAAAAATGCAGGAAAAAATAAAGATCAAATTGCTTATACTGCTAGAGTTAATGAAATATCAAATGGAAAAGATACTTTAACAGGTCATTGAGAAATGATGGGTATTTATACCGAACATCCTTTTCCTACTTTTACTGAAACTGGTTTTCCAAAAGAATTAATAGATGAATTAGAAAAAGCTTTTGATGGAAGAAAAATTATTGGTAACAAATCTGCAAGTGGTACTGATATTATTAATGAGTTAGCCGAAGAAGAAATAAAAAATAATGCAATAATTGTTTACACTTCTGGAGATAGTGTTTTACAAATATGTGGTCATGAAAAATATATGGGTTTAGACAATTTATATAGATATGCAAAAGAAGCAAGAAGAATTTGTTCATCTAAACCAGAGTGAAATGTTGGTCGAATTATTGCTAGACCATATATTGGTGAAAATGGAAATTATACAAGAACATTTAATAGACATGATTATTCAGTTGCACCATCTAAAAAAACAATATTAGATAAATTACAAGAAAAAAATATTGAAGTAATTTCTGTTGGAAAAATAAATGATATTTTTTCAGGAAAAGGTATTTCAAAACATTTTCCATCAAGTGGTGATGCTAATGGAATGGATATTACAATTGATTTAGCAACAGAAAAATCAAATGATAAGAAATTAATTTTTACTAATCTAGTTCAATTTGATTCTCATTATGGTCATAGAAGAGATGTTGAAGGGTATGCAAATAATATTAATTTATTTGATATTAAATTAGCTAAATTAATAAATGTTTTAGATGAAAATGATTTATTAATAATAACTTCTGATCATGGTAATGATCCAACATTTAAAGGTTATAATCACACAAGAGAGGCTTTACCAGCTACAATTTATTCAAAAGCTTTTAAAAAACCTAAAAAATTAAATGATTTAAATTCTTTGGCAACTTTAGGTAATATTATTGCTAGAAATTTTGATCTAGAAATTTCTGAAATTGGTGATGATATATTTGATCAATTAGTTTAATAATAAAAAAATCCTCCTTATCTTTTTTGATAAAGAGGATTTTTATTAAATGTTAATTAATAATTATTTGTTTTTTTGGGTTTCAATTCATTTTCTATCTAAATCTTTTTCTTCAAGAATTACAGGAATTCCACATGCTGCTTTCATTGAATTTGAATATTCAACATCACCGTATCTACCAATAGCACCTTCAATTTTTAATTGTCTATCTTCAGCATCCATTGATCTATATCCACCATATAAATCAATTTTTGGAACTTGTTTGTTAGTAGTTGAATTACCATATTCTGATTTATTAATAAACATTAATTGTGTTTTTTCAGGTATTGTTAAATTTTTAATTGTTACATTATATCCATTTAGATATACTCTAAATTGAAGCGGTTTAACAAAAGTAGGAATTTGACTTTCTTCTAAAGCTACTATTTTGTGTGATTCGATATTAACATCATCAAAAATAAATGAGTTAGTTTTTGAATCAATCATACTTCCATCTATTTTAATTGCATATGTTCTTGAATTAAAATCATATACTCAATCATTCATTTTTGCTGGACCAAAATAAGCTTTAAAAGTAATTACTGAATTTTCATCTAATTCTTTTGCTCAATCACTATCTTCTGATGGTATTTCAATCATGTATCTGTCTCCTTCAACATGGTAAACACCTAATGATCATGCTTCATTTTGATTAACAAAAACTCTTAAATCAGTTAAAGTAATATTGTCTTTATCATTTGTTGCTACTCTAAAGAAAACTTTATCACCAAATGAAGCAAGAATTTCATCATTGTATAATCCATTATTTACATCATTTGGAACTTCAAAGTAAAATGCAGCTTTACCTAATGAATCTTTATTTAATTGTTTAAATGATAAACTTAATTTTTTAAATTGGTTTTGAATATTTCCATCATTAATGATTGGAGGGATTTGAGTTTTTTCATCTTCCACTATATTTGTTTCAGTTTTTGGATTTTCTATTGTTGTTGAAGAAGTTGAATTAACAATTGTTTCTTCTTTTTTATCAACAACTGGAGTTGTTGTTTCAACTTTAGAAGTTGAATCAACTACTGAATCTACAATAGGATTTTTTATATCTTTTGTTTCAATAGTAATGTTTTGTGTTTCTTTTGTTTCAATAGCAATGTTTTGGTTTTGTGTTTCTTTTTTCAACATGCTAGGTATTAATGCTGCTGTTGTTGCTATTGCACCAGCAGCTAAAATTGAACTAGCAATTATAATTTTATTTTTATTTTTCATAATATCCTCCTTATCTTTATAGTAGCACAAAAAATAGACAAAAGAAAAAGTTTAACAACTTAAACTTTTTACTTTTACTTTTAATATTAATTAATATTAACTTTATTTATCTAACATCAAAATTTATTGATTGTCATGATTCATATTGTTCAATTGAACCATGTTTTTTAATATTTATTCAATCTTCAATAAATGAAACACCAAATGATAAAGCAGCAAATAATAATAATGCAACCACTAACATAACTCTTCCAACAACTATTTCAATATATCCTTCTATTGATTTATCAACACTAAATAATAGTGTTAAATCAATAATTGGAATTAAAATTGTAACTGCTAATGCTAATCCAACAACTATAAC
>JAFWJI010000006.1 GCA_017511585.1 Mycoplasmataceae bacterium | reverse complement strand
TAATCTGATGAAGAAATATCATTATCAATTGTTCCTGGTAAACAAATTGTTTTAATTCCAATTGTATGTAATAATTGTGCTCCATTATAAGAACCATCACCACCAATTACAATTAAAGCTTCTATTCCTTTATCAATTAGTTGTTTTTTAGCTTTTTCTCTTACTTCTGGATTTTTAAATTCTGGGAATCTAGAAGAATAGATAAAAGTACCCCCTTGATTGATATAACGATCAACTTCAATATCTGAACTTTTAACAATATTTCCTTCTGTTAATCCTTTATATCCGCCATATACTAAAAATGGTTCTAATCCTTTTCAACGAGCTGATTTTACAATAGCTCTAATTGCAGTATTCATACCTGGAGCATCACCGCCCGAAGTTAAAATTGCAACTTTTTTAATCATTTCTTACTCCTGAATTTATATTGATATTTTTATTTTTTTTCAATTAATGAGATGAAAGAATCAACTTTTAAAGAAGCTCCACCTACTAATGCCCCATCAACATCTGGTTGATTTAATAATTCATCAATTGATTCTGGTGTAACTGAACCACCATATTGAATTAATGTTTCATTTGAAGTTAATGATCTAATAAATTTACACATTTCTTGTGCATAATCATTAGTTGCTGTTTTACCTGTTCCAATAGCTCAAACTGGTTCATAAGCAATAACAATTTTTGATAAGTCTAAATCTTTAACACATTCTTTAACTTGTTTTTCAACTACTTGTTTTGAAATTCCTGATTCATATTCTTGTAAAGTTTCTCCAACACAAATAATTGGTACTATACCATTTTCTAATGCTGTTTTTGCTTTAGCATTTATATCAGAATCTGTTTCTTTGTGATATGTTCTTCTTTCTGAATGACCAACTATTGCATAATTAACACCCATTTCTTTAAGCATTAAAGCACTAATTTCACCTGTATATGCCCCTGATAAATGTTTAGATATATCTTGAGAAGAAATAACAAAATTATCATTTGGTCTTTCATTAACTGCATAATACAAATCACAAGAAGGAGCAGCTATACCATAAATCATATTTGATCTAAATTCAATTTTTTTATTTTTAAATTCATCAAAAAACTTTTTCACTTCAGAAGGTGTTTTATTCATTTTTCAATTACCAATAATTATTTTTTTTCTCATAACTTTGATTCCCTTAAATAAAATTATTTTAAATTTTGTTAAAATATAACATTAGATATTTTAAAGCATTTTTGATTTGTTATTTAAAACAAATGCTCAAAATTAGATTGAAAAATAAAATTAATGAAAAATTTAATTCCATTGATAAAATTATTTAATATAAAATTTAATTATTTTTAAAGTTAGAGGTAGAGGATTATTTTATGGAAAAGAAAGATTTAAAGCAAAAATTTGAAATTGAAAAATTAATTGAAGAAATTGAAATACAACAAAAAAATCAAATAGAAATTTCTAAAATGCAAGAAGAAGAAATTGAAGATTTGAATAAATTAATCGAACAAAAAGATATTGAAAAAGAAGAAATTAAAAAATTAAGCGAAGAAAAAGAAAAACAATTAAAAGATGAGTTTAACTCTAAATTGTCAAAAGAATTAGAAGAAACTAAATTTAGAGAAAAAACTTTTTTTGAAAATGAAAAATCTAAAAAAGAAATTGAAGATTTAAAAAAACAAATCGAAATGCAAGAAAACAAATATGCTGAATTATCTAAAATAAAAGATGATCAAATTTCTAATCTTAAAAAAGAATTCAATGAACAATTAACTCAAGAAATTAAATTACTTAAAGAAAATGAAAAAGAAAATTATGAAAAATTAAGAAATGCAGAAAAAATTGAATTATTACAAAAAAAATTCAAAGAAGAGCAAGAAAGACAAATTGAAATAATTAAAATAAAAGAAAAAGAAAACGAAGAAAAACAAAGACAAATTGAAGCAAAAATTATTGCTGAGATGGAAGTAATAAGAATGAAAGAAAAATTTGAGTTAGAAACTCAAAAACAACAAGAAAAAATTAATGATTTAAAAAAACAAATCGAATTCCAACATACTCAAGAAGTTGAATTTTCAAATAAATTAAGTAATGACATAATTGATTTAAAAAATCAAATGGAAAATCAGAAAAAACAACAAGAAGAATTGTTAAAAGAAAAAGAATGATTAAGCAAAAAATTAGAATTGCAAACTCAAGAAATTGAAGAGTTTAAAAATGATCATTATGAAATGGAAATGAAATTCAATTCTTACAAAGATAGATTAAACAAAATTATAAAAACACAAGAATTAAATGTTAATAATCGTTTATTAAGAAAAAGAAGATAGTTTTAACTTTAAAAATTTATTAAAGTCTTAATATGTTTTAGGAAAAAATAATATGAAAAGTAAAATGCAATTTAGAAAAAATGATTATGATCAAGTTCTTGAAGAAATGATTCAAGAAATTGAGGATAAACAAATAGAACAAATAGAATTAATAAATTTAAAAGAAAACGAAATTGATGATTTAGCTAAAAAAAATGAAGAATTAGAAAAAATAAATGAACAATTAAAAAAAGAAATTGAGCAATTAAAACTTGAAAATAAAAACTTGAAAATTTTAATTGATAGTAATGATAAAAAATTCAGAATTAGAGAAGAAAATCTAATTATTAAGTCACAACAAAAAATTTCAGAATTAACTAAAATTATTGAGATGTATAAAAAAATTGATGAACAAAATGAAAAAATTAAAAAATTAAAGTTTGATATTCAGTAGCGTTTAATCAAGTGGAGAATATATGGGTTTAAAGGCAGGTATTGTTGGATTGCCAAATGTTGGTAAATCAACTCTTTTTTCTGGTTTAACAAGATTAAAAGCAGAATCAGCTAATTATCCTTTTACAACTATCGAACCAAATATAAGTATTGTTGAATTAAATGATCTTAGATTAACAAAATTAGCAAACATGGTTAATACCAAAAAAATAGTTAAAGCAACTTTTGAATTTGTCGATATAGCCGGTTTAGTAGCAGGAGCTTCAAAGGGAGAAGGATTAGGTAATAAATTCTTATCAAATATTAGAGAAGTTGATTTAATAGTACATGTTGTTAGATGTTTTGATAATAAAAACATTCTACATGTTTCAAATTCAGTTGATCCAAAAAGAGACTTTGAAACAATCAATTTAGAACTTATATTGGCTGACATGCAAACTTTAGAAAATGTTTTATCAAGAATTTCTAAAAAGGCACAAAATACTCAAGATAAAAAATTATTAAAAGAAGTAGAAATTGTTAATAAAGTAATGAAAGTTTTAAAAGAAGAAAAAATGGCTTGAGAAGCCAATTTAGATTCAGAAGAAATTAAAATAATTAAATCATATCAACTATTAACAATTAAACCAATGATTATAGTGGCCAATATATCTAGCGAAAATATTGCTTCTCCTGAAAATGATGAAAACTTTAATAAAATAAAAAAAGTTGCTGATCAAAAAAATATGACAATAATTCCTTTATCTGTTGAAATTGAAAGTGAAATTTCTTTTTTAAATGAAGAAGATAAACAAATGTTTTTAGAAGAATATAACCTTAAATCTTCAGGTTTAGATCTTTTGACTAAAAAATCTTTTGAAAACTTAAATTTAGCAACATATTTTACTGTAGGAGAAGTTGAAACAAGAGCTTGAGTTTTTAAAAAAGGAATGTTTGCTCCAGAATGTGCTGGAATTATTCATAATGATTTTGAAAAACACTTCATTAAAGCTGAAGTTATTTCTTATGATGATTTTATTAGTTGTGGTGGAGAAAAAGAAGCTAGAGAATTAGGTAAAGTTAAATTAGAAGGTAAAACATATCAAATAAAAGATGGTGATATTTGTAATTTTAAAATAGGGAAATAACTATTTTTATTTTAAAATTATCACTTTACATCGCAAATAAATTGAGTATCATTTAAATATTCCAATTCATTTTCTAAGCAATGGAAAATAATTTTATAAGAATGTAAATAAAGCCTTTTATCGATTTTACCTCCGTATTTTTTATCTCCATAAATAGGGAAATTAAAATATTTTAAAGATAATCTAATTTGGTGCTTTTTTCCTGAAAAAATCATTGCATATTTTTTATTATTATCTTTAAAAAATAATGTTTCCATTCTAGAACCCGGTTCTTTATCAAATGCTTGTAATTCATAAGTTTTTGGATTTTTTCTTTGATATAAAACAACCTTTTTTCTTGATCAATCAAAATCTGATTTTAAGATGTAATATTTTTCATGTTTATTAATTTTTTCATTT
>JAFWJI010000067.1 GCA_017511585.1 Mycoplasmataceae bacterium | reverse complement strand
TTTAGATATAAAACAATTCCAACAACAAATTGAGAAAATAAAAGAAGAAGTTAATAATGAAACATCTAAATTTATTGATCCAATAAAAGAATTTGAAAATAAAAAATATAAGTATTCAAAAATAGTTAATAATTTTAAAAATTTAATTCAAAAATGAGAATCTGAAATTAATAATGAAAGTTTTAGTAGAAATTTATATTCTAAAATGGAATCAATTGATACATTTTTAAATTATGCAATTGAAAATGTTGATAAACATAATTTTAGTGAATCATTAACTAATTTCAATTTATTTAAAAAAAATTTATATGATTTAATTCTTTTTGCAAATTATTATGATTCATTTAAAGAAACTTGTTTAGTTAATATAAAAAATCAATTTAATAAAGTTTTAGAATATTTTGAAAAAACTAAAAATGATATTAATTTAAATAATTCAGATATTGATTTTGCTATCAAAAATGTTGAATTAGAAATTGAAGAAGTTAAAAAAAATTTTTTTAATTTAGAAATTGAAGCAACAGAAAAAAATATAGAAAAAGTTTTTAATAGTTTATTAAATTTAACTTTTTTAATAAAAAAAGAAGTTCAAGCATATTATTTTTTTCATGATGAAGTAAATCAACATGGATATGAAGAAATTAAACAATTTTCAATAAATGTGGATAAAAAATTTGATGAATTAAAACTTAATGTAAATAATATATCTCATATTGATAAAATGATTTATTTAAATTTTCAAGAAGATATCAATGATTTAAAAATTCTTTTAGAAGAAATTAATAAAAATATAGATCTTTATCGTGAAGATTTTCAAACAGGAAATTTATCTAATTCTATGTTGCAAAATAGATATGAAAAAATTCTTCAAAGTATGCTTATTTTTTTTGAACAAATAAATGATGTAGAAAAAAGAATAGAAACATTTTATAAAGAAGGATATAGTCAAGGTTTAAGGTACTACAAATTAAAAAAAATATATGTAAATGGTTTTTCACAATTAAGACAAATGGGAGTGAAATTAAGTATTGAAGATAAAGAAATAATTTCTTTAATTGAAAAACAAAAAAAATATGTAGAAGATAAAATTCATGAAATTAATAGCGAAGAATATTTAAAAGATAAAGTTGATACTTTTTTTGATTTACTTTCTAAATTTATAATGATTAGTTTGAAAAAAGTTGTAATAATAAAATCTTTTTACTTAATAAATAATGAGTATTCATACAATAGAATTAAAAATAATATGTACAATAAAAAAGTTTTAGAAAGTCAATCTTTAATACAAGAAGGACAATATGAAAAAGGATTAGAAGTTTTAATACAAACAATAATGGGAGTAAATAACTAATGTATGACAAAATATTAATTAGATTTGGTGAATTATCTTTAAAAGGTAAAAACAAAATGTTTTTTATTAATAAATTAGTAACAAATATTCAAAATATTTGCAATATTAAGTTTGAAAATATAGATATTCAAATAGATCGAATCTTTATCCCATTTTCAGAAGAAAACTTAAATTCTTTAAATTATGTATTTGGAATTTCTTCATTTTCGCCAGTTATAAAATCTAAAACTAATTTAGAAGTTTGAAAAAATATTGTATTGAATTTAGAATTAAATCAATATTCTACTTTTAAAATGAATTGTAGAAGAAAATGAAAAAACTTTCATATGGATTCTTTGGAATTAAATAATCATTTTGGTTCAATAATTTTAAAAAATTTTTCTAAATTAAAAGTAGATGTTAAAAATCCAGATATTGAATTAAATATTGAAATTCATAAAGATTATTCTTATATATTTTGAAAAAAATATATTGGTTTAGGCGGATTACCAGTAGGTTCTAGCGGAAAAGCATTACATTTATTATCTGGCGGAATCGATTCACCAGTAGCTGCTTTTGAAATGATGAAAAGAGGAGTTAAATTATATTTTTTATCTTTCATTTCACCTCCTCACACAGATGAAATGACAATTAAGAAAATTAAATTAATTATTGAAGAATTGAACAAATATCAATCAAAATCTACATTATTTTTATTCAACTATACTGATTTAATGAATTATATTGGTCTAGTATCTAATCAATCCTATAAGATAGTTTTAATGAGAAGAAGTTTTTATAGAAATGCAACTATTATTGCAAACCAAAAAAATTGTTTAGCAATTTCTAATGGAGAAAATTTAGGTCAAGTTGCTTCTCAAACAATGGAAGCAATGAAAACTATTCATAGTCAAACTAATTTACCAGTTTTTCAACCATTATTAACAAAAGATAAATTAGAAACAATTAAACAATCTGAAAAATTAAATCTTTTTAACATCTCAATAATAAAAGCTTGTGAAACTTGTGAATTATTTGCTCCTAATAATCCAGCAACAAAACCAACAGAAACCACCGCCTCTAATTTAGAACAAGAATTAGATATGTTATTAGAACTAGAAAAAAAATCTATAGAAAAAAACATAGAAAAATTACATTTTAAAATATTAAAGTAAAATTAATTAATGAATTTTAGTATTTATCCAGAAAATAAAATAAAAATTTACAAAGATAAAATTTTAAAACATTTTTCTAATTTAGAATTTTCTGAAAATAATAACAATATAGATTTAATTTTTGTATTTGGCGGAGATGGAACTTTTTTAAAGGTTTTAAAAAAATATTATAATCAATCTATAAAGTTGGTATTAATAAATGAAGGTAAGATTGGTTTTATTTCTTCTATTGACATAAATGAATTATTTAAAATAAATTTAAAACAAAATGATTTGTTTAAAAAGTTCTATTTATTAAAAATAATTTCAAATAATAAACATTATGTTGCAATTAATGAAATAATTATTGAATCAAAAAAAATAACAAAATGCAGTTCTATTATAAACAATAAAGAATTAATTAAAAATTACAGTTCTAAATGATTATTTATTAACTATATAGGAACAACTGGATTAGCTCGTTCTTATCGTTATCCAATAATTTTTAGAAACAATCCCTCATTTATATTTGATATATTAGATTGTCCTCAATATTATTACAACAAAAATATTAATCAACCAATTTTATTTCAAAAAAATGATGTTGTTAAATTGGAATATGAAACTAATCAATTATTTTCATTAAAATGTGATAACATTTTTTATGAAAATAAATTTAAAGAATTTTTTATTAAACAAATAAAATCTAAAGCATCTATTTTAAATATTGATAATTTTGATCGATTTATTAATAAAATGAAAAAATTAATTTAAGTTGGAGTTTTATGAAAATGCGTTTATTTAAAGTTGCTGTTGGAAATAAAGTAATTACTAATCTCCAAAATAGACTATGTGTTTTTTCTCCAATTAATAATAAAGTGTTTGGAGTAATTCCTAAAATTGAATCTTCTAAAGAATTAAATTTAATATTTCAAAATGCAAAAAAACATTTTTATGAATTTCAAAAAACTTCTTTTCAATATAGAAAAAAAATATTACTTAATTTTGTTGAATTATTAAAACAAAAAAAAGAAGATTTAGTAAGTATTCTTATATGAGAAATTGCTAAAAATAAAAAATTAGCTTTAGAAGAAATAGAAAGAACAATTAATTATATTGAAGATACAATTGATGAATATAAAAATATTATTAAAAGTAATAATAGAGTAATTGATGAATCAATTCATCATATAAAAGGAAAACAAGGAAATTTTTCACTACAACCATTAGGTGTAGTATTAGCAATTACTCCATTTAACTATCCATTAAATTTATTAATTGCAAAAATTGTTCCAGCATTAATTTCTGGAAATGTTGTAGTTTTTAAACCTTCAACACAAGGTGCATGTATAGCAGCATATATAAGCACTTTATTATATAAAGCTGGTTTTTCAAATGGAGAAATAAGTTGTGTAATAGGTAAAGGTTCTGAAATAGGCGATACATTAATAGAAAATCACAATATAGATATGATAAGTTTTACAGGAAGTACAAAAGTAGGAATACATATTGCTAAAAAACAACCATTAATACCAATGGTTTTAGAATTAGGTGGTAAAGATGCTGCTATTGTTTTAGAAGATGTTAATATTAAAAAAGTAGTTAAAGAGATAATTAAAGGTTCTTTTACATATAATGGTCAACGTTGTACAAGTATTAAAAGAGTTTTTGTAGATAATAAAATTAAAAAAGAATTTTTAGATGAAATGAATTTTCAATTAAAATTTTTAACCATCGGTTCAGCTGCTAAAGGAAATTATGATATTACTGAACTTATTGATAAAGAGGCGGTAATACATAATTTGAAATTATTAGAAGATGCTTTTTATCACGGAGCAAAATCAGCTCAAAAGGTTAAAATTGTAGGTAATAACATTTTAAAACCTATTGTTTTATTTAATGTTTCTGATAATGCCAAAATTATTAAAGAAGAACAATTTGGACCAGTTTTACCAATAATGTTTTTTGATACTATTGAAGAAGCTATCAAAATGACAAATAGTTCTAAATTCGGACTTCAAGCATCTATTTTTACAAAAAAAATTGATTTAGCATTTGAAATTGCAAATAGATTAGAAGTAGTGACAGTAAATATCAATAAAAGTTCATCTAGATCCCCTGATATATTCCCATTTGGTGGAATAAAACATTCTGGTAAAGGATTACAAGGTATTAGAGAATCTATATTATCAATGAATAGAATTAAAGGAATTATTGAAAATAGTTAATTATCAATATTTAATTTTCATTAAAATATATAATTTAGTTTAAATTATAGTTATTAAATATTTAAAAGTGAGGAATTATGAAGTTAATAAAAGTAGAAGCGGAAGGATTTAAATCTTTTGCAGATAAGGTTAGTTTTTCTTTTGATGGAGGAGTTGTTGGGATTGTAGGTCCTAATGGTTCAGGAAAATCTAACATTAATGATGCTGTTAGATGAGTTTTAGGTGAACAATCTTCTAAAGCACTTCGTGGTGATTCTATGGAAGATGTAATTTTTTCAGGTTCTAAAACAGAAAAACCAATGAACAAATGTTCAGTTACATTAACTTTTGATAATAGCGATGGCGCAGTATCTATTCCTCATAAAATTTTTACAATTTCTAGAGTTCTTGAAAGAGGTAAAGGTAATAATACTTACTATATAAATGATCAAATTGCAAGATTTAAAGATATTAGAGATATTGCATTTGAATCAGGTATTTCAAAATCTTCATTAGCAATTATTTCACAAGGAACAGTTAGTGATATTGCTCAATCTACTCCTGAACAAAGAAGAGGAATTATTGAAGATGCTGCTGGAACATCAAAATATAAATCTAAAAAGATAGAAGCTCAAAGAAAATTAGATAAAACTTCAGAAACTTTAGATAAAGTTAATGTTGTTGTTAATGAATTAGAAAAACAATTAAAACCATTAGAAAAACAATCTGAAAAAGCTCAAATTTATATTGCTAAATCAAAAGAATTAAAAGATGTAGAAGTAGGCCTTTTAGTTCATGATTTATTACACTATAGAGAAAGAATAGAAATTTTAAAATCAGAAATTGATGGTTTTCAAGAAACAAAAGATGATTTAGATCAAAAAATTAAATTTGATGAAAAAAAATTAGAAGATACTTTAGAGTATAAAAAACAATTAGATGAAGATGTTATTGAATTAACAAAACAATTAGATGAAATTAATGATAAATTACAACAATTAGAAATTGCTTTTAAAAATGAAGAAATAAAAAGAGAAATGATAATTTCTGGCCAAATTTCTGTTGCTTCTCAAGAAAGATTAGATGCAATTAAAAAAGAACTAGAATCATTATCTTCTCAAATCAAACATTCTGAAGAATGAAAAGAAACAACTTCTAAAGATTTATCAAATAGAAGAAAAGAAATTGAAAAAATAGAAATTCAAGTTGCTGAACTTAGAATGAGAGAAAATTCTTCTAAATCAAAATTAATGAAGGCAAGATCAAAATTAGATGTTTTAAATGATTATAAAGAATCTAAATCTAATTTATTTAAAGGTACTAAAACAGTTTTAGACAATGCTTCTTTATTTAAAGGTAAAATGCATGGTACAGTATCTGATTTAATAACAATTCCTGAAAAATATATTTCAGCCATGGATTCTATTTTACAAAATGCTGTCCAACATATTGTTGTTGATGATTCTAATGTTGCTGTTAAAATCATTGAATTTTTAAAATCAAATAATGGTGGTAGAGCAACTTTTATTCCTTTATCATCAATTACACCTAAAGAAATTAAAGCTGAATATTTAGTAAGAATAAAAAATCATGCTGGTTTTATTGGAATTGCTTCTGATTTAGTTAATGTTAATGATAAATTTATTAATTTAGTTAATTTTTTATTAGGTAATGTTATTGTTGTAGAAGATATCAATGTTGCAAATGAAATTTCTCATATTGTAGATAAAAAATACTTAGTTGTATCTTTAGATGGAGATTTAATTCGTCCTGGTGGAATTATGACAGGAGGAACTAAACAAACTTCTAATATTTTAGGAATTGATAATCAAATTGAACAAATTAAAAATATAATTCCTCAATTAGAAGAAATTGTAATATTAGCAAACCAAGATATTTCTAAATTAGAAAGTATTAAAGGTGAAAAACAGTCATTAATAGATCAAATAACAATTGAATTAGTTAGAAATAATGATAGATTATTAGTTCTTAAAGAAAAATTTACAAATTTAAGAGTAGAGTTTGAATCAATGTCGAAAGAAAAATTTGATGAATCAAATGTTCAATCTATAGATGTTGAATTAAATGAAGTTAGATCTCAAAAATCAATTTTAAGTGCAACAATAAAATCTAAAAAAGATAAATTAGAAACACTTACAAACGATATTAACCAAATTCAAGTATCTAAAAAAGAATTTGAAAAATCATTACGTTTGATTATAGAAGCATATTCAGATAAAGACATGGAAAAAACAAAAGCAGAGTTTTATATAAATGATGCAACTAAACGTTTATCTGAACATTATCAATTAACTTTTGATTCAGCTAGAGAACAATTTAAGTTAAACATTCCTCTTGAAGAAGCAAGACAAATTGTTTCAATATTAAAAACAGAAATTTCAGAATTAGGAAATATAAATCTTGATTCGATTAAAATGTATGAAGAAGTTAAAGAAAGACATGATGTAATTAATAAGGATAAAATGGAGCTTGAAGAAGCTAAAAAACTTATTAATGATGCAATTAAAGAAATGGATTCAATTATTATTTCTAGAATTGAAGATACTTTAGATATTGTAAATAAAGAATTTAATAATGTCTTTAGAGAAATGTTTGGTGGTGGAGAAGCTAGAATATTTTTATTAGATCCATATAATCCTTTAGAATCAGGAATTGATATTAAGGCTCAACCTCCTGGAAAATCTATTCAAAATTTAAAATTATTTTCTGGTGGAGAAAAATCATTAATTGCTATATCTTTATTGTTTGCAATTATAAAAGCAAAACCACTACCTTTATGTATTCTAGACGAAGTAGAAGCAGCTCTAGATGAAGCTAATGTTGTTCGTTTTGCAGAATTTTTACAAAAATTAAAAAAAGATACTCAATTCCTTGTAATAACTCACCGTCATGGAACAATGTCAAGAGTAGATCATTTACTTGGAGCAACAATGCAAAAAAGAGGAGTTACATCATTTTTTAGCGTTGAATTAGCTAAAGCAAAACAACTAATAGATGAATATGTTGAATAATTAAATTTTAATAAAAACCCTATTTAAATCAATAGGGTTTTTTTATATATTAATCGATCTATTAGTTGATTTGATGGGAAAGATTTTTAATAAAATTGAAATTATTTTAAAAAGAAATATTACAAATTAATTAACACACATCAAAAATTAGTATGTAAGAACATTAAAAGAAATATAACCTTCACTATCAAAGTCAAATTCTATAACTTTAATTCCTTGACAATAATTTTTAAATTTATTATTAAAATGTGAAATAGTTTTCAACATTTGTTCATAAGATTTAGTTTTTTTATTAGTTATAGAAGGAATTAATAAAATCGGTTCTATATCGGTATATCTATTTGGTTTATAATATTGTATCATTCAATCTATATATCTCTCCATTTGATACCCTATATAATTAGGATATTTATTGCTACCATCAGCTTTTAGTTCAACAACAGCAGTTTTTAATTGATTTGTTTGATCTTCATAATCAATCATAATATCGATAGATTGCATTCCTACACCGCAACCAATTTCATTTCCTATTCAATTAATTTTTTTAGGATTATT
>JAFWJI010000066.1 GCA_017511585.1 Mycoplasmataceae bacterium | reverse complement strand
TTAATTATTTCTATTTTTAACAAAAATTCACCTCTTCATGATGGTGCAATAATTATTAGAAGTGGAAAAATTGTTTATGCTTCTACATACTATAAAATTTCAAAAAAATCAATTGATAATAAATATGGATCTAGACATAGAGCAGGTTTAGGTATTTCTGAAGTTTCTGATGCAACAACTATTGTTGTTTCAGAAGAAACAGGAGATGTTTCTATTACTAAAAATTCAATGATTATTCCAATAAAAATGAGTGAATTCCAAGAAAAATTGATTTTCTTTTTAAAAGATTAATTTTTGTATTATTTTATATAACTAAGGGAGTTTTTCTATGGAAGATAAATCAAAAAAAATTAATATAAAAAATAAAATTATTGAAAAAGATTTATATTCTATTAGAGAGTATGTAGATAATACTAGTTTTGATGAAATAGTTAATGAATTAACAGAATTAACAGAATTAGAAGTTTCATTATTTTTTAGATTTTTAAAAACAGAAAAAGCTTCTGAATTATTTTCTCATTTAACAGAAGAACAACAACAAACAATTATTCAAAATTTAACAAAAAAAGAAATAGCTGATTTTATTAATGAACTTTATTCAGATGAAATTGCCGATGTTTTAGAAGCGTTACCTCATGATATGGCAAAAACAATTTTATTAACTGTTGATAAAGAAACAAGAGTAAAAGTTAATCAAATATTACAATTTAAAGACGAAGAAGTCGGTTCAGTGATGTCTGTTGACATTATTTCTTTAAAAAGTAATTTAACTAATAAAGAAGCATTATCTTTAATTAAACAAAAACGTAAAGAATCTGAAATTGGACAATTTTACTATATAGTAGATACCAAAAATAGATTACAAGGTTTTACAACTTTAGAAGAAATTGTTTTCAATCCTAAAGAAGAATTAATAATTAAAAAAATGAAGCAAGTAGCAACCATTAAAACTAAACAGTCAAAAACAGAAGCAGCTAATATATTTGCTTCAGAAGATTATTCTACTTTACCAGTTATTGATGAAAATGGTATTTTAATGGGTATGCTTACATCAGATGATGTAATTGATATTATTCAAGAAGAAGCAAGTGAAGATATATATAAAGCAGCCGGTATTGTTGTTGATGATAATCAACCAACAGTTTCTTATCTTAAAACTTCTATTTTATCTATAGTTAAATCTAGATTTTTTTGATTATTAATTTTAATGATTAGTTCGACTTTATCACAACTTATAATTCAATTTTTTAATAATTTATTTGAAGATAGTTTAAATCAAGTTAGCGAATTAAGTAGTGTTGCAATTTCTTCAGTCCTTATTGCTTTAATTCCTGTTACTTCAGCAACTAGTGGAAATGCTGGTTCTCAATCAACTTCAACTTTAACTAGAGCAGCTTCTTTAGGAGAATTAAAAGAAGTGAAAATGAAAGAAGTAATTGGTAAAGAAACGTTAGTTGGATTAATTTTAGGATCAATATTAGCAGTAGCTAATTTTGTAAGGTTAATAATCTATTATTTAATTTACAATGGTATGTTAATTCAACATTATAAGTTTTTATTATTAATTTCTTTAGTTTCATCTATTTCATTACTAGTATCAATTACTTTTTCAAAATGTTTAGGTTCTTCAATTTTAACTCTTGCATTAAAAAGAAAAAAAGACCCTGCTGTTATGTCGGCACCATTACTTACAACTATAATTGATGCTTTATCAACATTAATCTTCTTTGGTCTTTCTTATGCTATTTTAATTCCAGCATTTTTATAAAAAAAATTATTTTATTCCTCTTTCATCAAGGGCGGTATAAACTTTTTCTGTAGTTTTAAAAGAAATTTTTGCAATTTCATATAAAGCTTTTCTTCCAAATTTTTCACAAAAATTAATTGCTACTTCTTCTACTTTTGAATTAGTACCTAATGGAAATTTCATTCCAATTTCTTCTTCTTGCTCTTTCATCATATTTAAAAAATAATATCTTGCTACTATTGATGCAGCAGCAACTGAAACATGTGCTTCTTCTCCATTTTCTGATAATAGAATTTCTTTAGAAATTTCATTAGTTTTAAGTCTTGATTTCATTAAATTTTCATAGTATTTAACTATATTATCAACACTTGCAAATGCATCTAATAAGATATAATCTTCATCAATGTTATCTCTTTTTTCTAATTCTGTTATACATTTTAAATGTAAAAACATTTTTAACTCATGAGCATTCATGTATTTTGAAAGGTTGTTATATCCTTTTTGAGTCAAATGGTTAACTCTATATTTTATAAATTGTTGGATTTTTGGAAATAATTCAATTATTTTTTCATCACTTATTTTTTTAGAATCTTTTACACCTAATTTTATAAGTTGATCAACATTTTCATTATCAATATAAACAGCAGCTGCAACTAATGGTGTTAAATAATCACCTACTCCTGTTTCATCACAACCAATCATATTTTTATTTTTAATATTATGCTCTTGATTTAATTGAGAAACTTTTAAAGGTTTAAAATTTTTTTTAGAAAAATCAAATTTTTTAGTTCTTTTAATTGCCATAACATTGATTAAAAATCAACTCCTTACATAAATATAAAATTAACACAATTTATGATTGTCTAAATTATTATAATAAAATTTGATTTTGATTTATGATATTTTAAATGTATGAATAAATTAGTAGATACTATAGCAGCAATTGCAAGTGGTCATATTAATCAAGCAATATCTATAATTAGAATTGTAGGACCAGATGCTCTTGATATAATAAAAAAAATCTTTACTGGTAAAATTGGACCAAATAAAACAATTCAATACGGTTTTATAAAAGATAAAGACCAAAAAATTGATGAAGTTTTGGTTAGTTTTTTTATTGGTAGTGATAATTTTGTTGGAGAAGATACGGTTGAAATAAATTCACATGGCGGAATTGTAGTTACTCAAAAAATTCTTGATTTAGTTTTAACTCATGGAGCAAGATTAGCAACAAAAGGAGAATTTACTAGAAGATCTTATTTAAATGGAAAAATATCTTTAATTAAAGCAGAAGCAATTAATTCTTTAATTAATGCAAAAACATCTAAACAACATAGAATAGCAATTAATTCCTTTGATTTAGAAAGAGAAAAAAAAATACAAGATTTTTTAAATTCTTTAGAATATCTAATTGGTTTATGTGAAATTAATATTGATTATCCTGAATATGATGATGTTCCTATTTTAGAAAATAAAAAATTTATAGAAAAAATTGATGAATTAGTTGAACAATTAAATAAAATAACAAAACATTCAGAAGCAAATAAAATATTTGTTAGTCAATTAAATGTTGCTATTGTAGGAGAACCTAATGCTGGTAAATCTTCATTAATTAATGCTATGTTAAATGAAGATAAATCAATTGTTACTAACATCCCAGGAACAACAAGAGATGTTGTTGAAGCAGAAATTGTTTTTAATGATTTAGTTTTAAAATTCAAAGATACAGCTGGAATTAGAGAATCAAATGATGAAATTGAAAAAATAGGAATAGATAAATCTTGAAAACAAATTGAAACAAGCGACATAATAATTCATGTTATTGATTCAACTAAAGGAATAAGTGGTTTTGATCAAAAAATAATTGAAAAATCAAAAGATAAAAAATATATTCAATTATGAAATAAATCAGATCTTATTGATAAAAAAGAAAAAGATAAACTTTATATTTCTTCTTTAAATAAAGATATTTCTTCATTAGAAAATTGTTTATCTAATTTATTTATTTTTGATGAGATAGAATCTTCTACATTAGTATTTAATCCAAGACAAAATTATTGTTTAAAAAAATCTTTATTATATTTAGAATCAGTACAAAAATCAATTAAAGAATTCAATCATACATATGATGTATTAATCGTTGATTTACATTTAGCATGAGAATCATTAAAAGAAATTTTAGGAAATGTTGATAAAGAAGATTTATTAGATAGTATATTTAAAAATTTTTGTTTAGGTAAATAATTATGAGTAGTATGAGTAAAAAATATATCGATTTACATTGTCATCCTTTTAAAGAATATTTTGAAAATAGAGAAGAAATTATAGAAGATGCTAAATTAAGTGGTGTTTGAAAAATATTTTTAGTTGGAACTAATTTAGTTAATTCAAAAGAAGCAATTGATTTAGCAAAAAATAAAGAAGGAGTTTATCCAATTATTGGAATTCATCCTACTGAATGTTGGGATATTGAAACTGTAGAAAAATTAGAAAATATGATTGACAATTCAGTAGTTGGAATTGGTGAGGTTGGTCTTGATTATCATTATCAAGATAGTCCTTCTAAAGAGGTTCAAATTAATTGTTTTAAAAAACATATTGAAATTGCAATTAAAAAAAATCTCCCTATAATTGTTCATTCAAGAGATGCTCATGAGGATACATTTCAAGTAATTAAAGAGTATAAAGAAAAAAATCAAGATTTGGTTTTTATTCTTCATTCTTATTCATCAGGTCCAGAATATGTTGAAAAGTATTCAAAATTAGGTGTTTATTTTTCTTTTTCAGGAATTGTTACATTTAAGAATGCAAAAGAAATGCAAGAAGCAGCGAAATTAGTACCCCTAGATTTGATTTTATGTGAAACTGATACTCCATATTTAACCCCTGTTCCATATCGTGGAAAAGTTAATTTACCTAAATATGTAATAGAAACAACAAATTTTATTGCTAAATTAAAAGAAATTAGTATTGAAGAGTTTTTAGAAAATATAAATCAAAATGTTTTAAAATGTTTTTCAAAAATAAAATAAAATTCTTTCTATGGATAAATATTATTCAAAGAAAAAGTTTGGTCAACATTTTTTAAAAGATGAAAAAATATTAAAAAAAATTTCAGAAACAATAAATATTGAAGATAAACAAGTTATTGAAATCGGTCCTGGAAAGGGTGCTTTAACTAAATTTTTAGTAGAAAAAGCTAAGAAAGTAATTGCTTTTGAAATTGATAAAAACTTATCTTTATTTTTAAAAGAAACTTTCAAAAATGCAAAAAATTTAGAATTAATAAATAATGATTTTTTAAAAGAAGATTTATCTAGTTATAAAGACTTTGTAATTGTTGCTAATATTCCCTACAACATTTCAACAGATATTATTTTTAAAATATTAGAAAATTATTCAAATTTTGAACATGTTGTTTTACTAGTTCAAAAAGAATTTGGAAAAAGACTTTGTGCTACTAAAAATACAAAAGATTATTCTAAATTATCTCCTTCAATAGCTCTTTTTTATGAAGCAAAATATTGTTTTGAAGTTCAACCAACTTCTTTTTTTCCAAAACCAAAAGTTATCTCTGCTCTTGTTTATTTAAAAAAGAAAAACATTACTTATAATGTTGATTATTTTTTGTTTTTAGATTTTATAAAAATGTGTTTTTCAATGAAAAGAAAAACATTATGAAACAATATTAAACATTTTCAAAAAATAGATCATGAAACTTTTTTAAAAATTTGTTCTAAATTAAATATTGATACATTATCAAGACCAGAAAATTTAGATTTAGACCAATTTATAAATTTATATAATGAAATTATGTCAATAAATATATAATTATTAAACAAAATAAAATAAGGAATAAAATGGGAAATACAATTAGTTATGTAATAATTGGTGTATTAATATTTTTTTTAGTAGCATTTTTAGTTTTTACTTACATCAAAGATAAAAATAAAAACAAAAAAATAATAGAAAAAAAAGCTGAATTAAGAAGAGCAACATCAAAAACAACAAAAGAATTATCTATTAGAATTTATTCTTTGATTGAAATGAATGAACAAATGTTAAAAGAAGTTGTTCCTGGTGTTTCTGAAATCAAAATGAAAAATGTTAATAATACATGTAAAAAGTTTTTAAAAGATATTTATGATTCAAAAGCTTTCAAAGTTTTATATATTGATTCTAATGAGACAAATCCATTATATGCAGCTAATATAAAAAAACTTATTGATACAAGTTCTAATTTATGAAGTAAATATTGTCAAGAACAAATTGAATTTTTTAAAAAAATTAATGATGAATTAATTGAAGATCAAAATTTTGAAAAAACTCAAAATGAATCTAAAGAATTAATTAAATCTATTTTAGATAATGAGGTTAAAAATAATAATGAATTTACCAAATAAATTAACAATGTTTAGAATTTTTTTAGTAATTCCTTTAATAATTTTTTTTTCTTTATTTATTTGATCTTCAAATAATAATTTTTTAGAAGTAAATACTAAATCTAATTCTCAATATTTTTTATATGCATCAGGATTTATTTTTGTCATTTCAATGATAAGCGATTTTTTTGATGGATATTTAGCTCGTAAAAATAATCAAATTACTTCATTTGGAAAATTATTTGATCCTTTGGCAGATAAAATTATTACAACAACTTCATTAATTTTTCTTTCTATTTTTAATTACACTTATTTGATTTTAGTATTAATTTTTATAATCCGAGATTTAATAGTTGATGGATCAAGAAATATTGCTGCATATCAAAGAATAAAAATTGAAGCTTCAATTTATGGAAAATTAAAAACAATATTTCAATCAATTGCAATTCCTTTAGTAATTTTTCTTTCTCCTTTAATCAATAAAAATAATTGATGAGAAGTTTTTTTAATTAATATTCCAATGATTTTGGCTACATTAATGTCAATTATCTCTGGTCTACTTTATTTTAAAGAGATTATTCCATTTATTAATAATAAATAAATTAGAAAGAGTAAGTATGCAAATTGATTTAACAATAATAATCCCTTGTTATAATGTTGAAAAATTTATATTAAATGCTTTAAATTCAATAATTAATCAAAATCAAAATTTTTTAAATTATGAAGTATTAATAATTGATGATGGTTCAAAAGATCGAAGTGTTGAATTGACAAAATATTTTATAGAAAAAAATAATGTAAAAAATTTTAAATTAATAGAAAAAACTAATGGTAATTGAGGTTCTGTAATAAATTATGCTAAAAACAATAATTTAATTAACGGAAAATATGTAACTATATTAGATGCAGATGATTTATTTACTAAAAATTGTTTTGAAAATATTGAAAAACAATTAAATGATGAAAATGATTTAGTATTAACCAATTTTTTTAGAAAAAATAGTTTTAATAATAAATTAAAAAAAACAAAAGTTATTTATTCTAAAACAGGCATTATAGATAAAAAAAGATCTTTTACAGCTTGATCTATTCCATTGTGTAAATTCTTTAAAACTTCTTTATTTTTAGAAATGGAAGATTTAAAAGAAAATGTTTCTTATCAAGATCAAATATTATTCCATTATTTTGTATTTAAAAAAGCTAAAAATATTTATTTTATAAATAAAAATTTAGGAATTTATTTTGAAAATCGTGATGGCTCATCTACTTCATTAGAATGAAATGAAGATAGAATAAAATTATGATGTTCAAATATGAATCTTTTATTATCTTTAAAATCAAAACAAATTAATGCTTATGTTATGCTTATGATTAACCATTGTAAAAATAAAGCTCCTAAAAATTTAAAATATTTAGTAAAAATAAAAACAGAATATATTAAAGAATTTAAAAGAGCAAAATTTACATGACTAAATTTTGGACTAAGATGATTTGCAAAATTAGTCTTTACGTTTGCAACTATGAGAATTTTAAAAAATAGTAAAAATTTTTAAAAAATGTTTTAATTTTATTTAATTAAGTTATTCAAGGAGAGCTAGATTATGAAAAAAGTAAAAATATTATCAATTTCATCTGCTTTATGTTTAGGAACTACTTTATTTGCTGCAGTTAGTTGTAATAAAACAGAGCAAAATAAAACAGAAGAAAATGTTGAAGAAAATGTTAATGCAACACTTACAAAAGCAAAAGATGCATTTAAAGTTACTAAAAAAGATAGTGTAAATCTTACTATTGTTTTAGCAAGTGAAATTACTAAAGAAAATTTCTTACAATATTTTGATATAAAACCTGGATCTGGATTTGAAGAAGAAAAAGGATTTAAATATACATTTGACACAGTTAAATACAATGAAACTGACAATACTAAATTAGATGTAGTTTATGAAATATCATATAAAGGAACTACAATAAAATGAAGTGGAACTCTTGGAGGGTTTAATCCAAAAACTGTATTAAAAGCAAGTGCAATTGATTTATCAAATGATAGCACTTATAAAGATAAGTTTGCTACAACTGATGGTAATTTAGGTATTACAAAAGATCAAATAAATACAATAATCCAATCAAAAAAAGGGAATCTATTTTTTAATCTAATTTCAAATTCAAATTTAAGTATTAAAGATCAACTTTGTATACCAGATGAAGGAATAATTTCTGTTCATGTTGAATTAGATAAATATAAAGATGAAAAAGGACAAATTGTTGAAACACCTATAACTTTTGAAGTTAAATTAACTGGATTAAAAAAAGACGGATTAAATACATATATTGATTATGATGATAGTAATAATAAAAGCATTACTTTAAGTGGTCAAGAACAAACACAAGCTTCTGAATGAATAAAAAATGAACAAGCTGCTAAATCTATTCTTTTCGATGCAATAAAATCAAAAATAAAAAATCCCAAACCAGGAACAACTATTAGCAATGAAGACATTGTCTTTGGAAATTTACAATCAGACAATGATAAAGGTTTAGTTTATGTTGAAACAACTTTTAAAAATTCGATTTGATGAGAAAATGGTTTTTCAAAAGAATTTAAAACG
>JAFWJI010000005.1 GCA_017511585.1 Mycoplasmataceae bacterium | reverse complement strand
ATTTAAAACTTTTACTTTTACTCATTTTTCATTAATTTTTTCAAAAGCTTGGAATGCATTTGTTAAATCTGTAATTCCTGCTCCATAATAATCTTTTTGAGTATTTGATAATCCATCTCAATTTTGAGGTCTTTCTAAAACAAAAAAATTAAGATCATATCAATTATTTTGAGCTACATAAGATAAACCATTTTTATTTAAATAATCTAAAATCTTATTATTCATAAAAATATAATTATTGGTTTTATCACCTTTTAGCAATTGATTTTCTTCTACATCACCAGAAAGTTGTGTTTGTCCGTAAGTTAAAGTTTGATTTTCTGTTCCTAATATTCTTAAAGAAGATGAATAATTATCATAAACTCCATAAAGATCTTTAACTTGATTATTATATTGTTGTTCTAATTGATTTTGAAGTAAATTAATGGTGTCTTTTTTAGTTAAAAAAGAATCTTTAGTTTTTTTTGCTAATACAAAATAATTTTCTTTTGTTTTAACAATATTACCATTTTCATCATACTTATATCCACCATTTTCATCATATTGATTAGATTCTCTAGTTTTGGTTTCTATACTAAAAGTAGAAACATAAGGGGCAATGCTTGATTTACTATTATAAAGTTCAATACCGGCTCCGACTGTAGAAGAAGTATGTAAAACACAAGATTGAATAAAACCAGTAATACCAATTGCTGCTAAAAATAAATATATTAAAATTGAAATTCATTTAAAAATCTTTTTGAATTTGTCTTTCAATGAAATTTCATTGAAATTGTTTGGACGATTATTGTTACCTAATAAATCATCGAATTTTTTAGATCTATTTAAATTGGAATTATTAGAAAAAGATAAAAGAGAACTATCTTCTTTTACTTTGTTATTGACCAAATTCTTTTTAGATTTTTCTTTTTTCACTTTTATTGCCTTGAATTAAATTTATTGAACATTTTAATTATTTCTTCTTTTTTCTCTTCAATAGAAAGATCTACAAAATCTTTTCTAACAATTAAAACTATTTTGCTTTTTATTTTTTGATAATCAACAAAAGATTTTATTATTCATTTTATTTGACGTTTTATTAGGTTTCTTTTAACTGCGTTTGCAAATTTTCTTGGAATTGATATTCCTACTTCAAAACCATCAAATTCAGCATAATAAAAAATTAAAAATTTATTAATTAATTGTTTTTTAGAACTAATAATTTTTTGAAATTCTAAATTTTTTTTAATAATGTTTTGTTTTTTCATTACTAATTATCTGATACTGTTAATTTTGCTCTACCTTTTGCTCTTCTATTTGCTAAAACTTTTCTACCACCTGGTGTTGCCATTCTTGCTCTAAAACCATGAGTTTTAATATGTTTTCTTTTATTGGGTTGATATGTCCTTTTCATTCAAAACTCCTTTCTAAATTTTAAAATTCAATAATCTTAATAATAGTCTTAATTCTAACCTAAATAAGTAATGATTATTTTACCAAAAAACAATTAATTTATATTTTGTTTATCTAAATTCTTATTTTTTGAATTATAAATTTTGTAATTTATAAATGGAAAAACTAAAAAACTTATTATAAAAACAACATTGAAAATTAAAACTCCTAAATTATTTATATTTCCATATCCTTGACCACTTAAAAATAATCCTCAATTAGAAGCTTTATCTCAATTTGATATTCCATTTAAAAATACAAAAAAGATATTTAAAAAAACAACTAAAAATACTCCAAATAATGTAATTCAAACTAAGACTGCATAGATTTTAGAATGGATTGTTTTATATTTTTGATTTGTTTTTTTATGAACATTTTTCCAATAAATAAAAATCAAATAGCCATAAATTAAAAAAATGCATACTACAACTAAATTAGAAAAACCATCAATTAAAGCATCAGTTTTTAAAATTAAACTTGGGATAAAAATAATTAAAGATCAAAAAGCAATTAGAAAAAGTGAAAAAAACAATGCAGCTTTTTTGTTAGAAAAACTACTTGCTAATTTATTAGTAAAAATCATTTCTTTATGTCCAACAATATTTCTACATTCATTTAACATAATCATGCTAATAGAATTGGTAGTACCAAAAGCAGAAATAAAAATAAATAAAGAAATAAAAATTGTTAACCCTTTTTTAGCTGATTTAGGTAAAGAATCAATTAAAACGCTAATTACTGTTGTTCCTTGTTCATTATAATGAAAAATTGAAGATAAACAAACCAAACAATAAACTACTGTTACCAAAATCATTGCTGTAACAATAACTTTTGAAACTGCTTTTTGACCACCTTTAATATTTTTTGATAAAACACCTACACCAATAAAAGAATCAAAAGCAAATAAAACGCTAGGTATTGATAACATTATTCCTTGAATTGATTTATCAAAACTTATATGTTCATTAAATCCATTTGATGTTATTACATCATTAGTGATTGGATCAACATAATCATAATTATGTGTATTTCAAAATACTATTCCAATAAAAATAACTAATAAAAGAGGTATAAATTTCAAAATTGAAGTTATATTAGAAATATAACTACCTGATTTCATTGAAAAATAATTATTTAAAACTAAACATATAGATAAAAATAAAGAGGTAACAACATATATAGAGATATCTAATTTAATATTTGGATTGATTGTTTTTAAAAATTCGAAAAAAAATTCAATTGTAAAAAATGAAAGCGTTACTAAAAGAATAGGAATATAAAAAAAACCATAATTTGTAAAAACAATTTTTTTAAATCAATTATTTTTTTTATCTACTATACCACTAGTTCATGCGCTTAATCCTGTTAATTTTTGATTCGATTCTACTTGAGCTATTTTTCCAAAATGAAATGCTAGCAATATTGCTAACAAACCACAAATAATTCAAGTTATTAATCAAGAAACACCATCACCTTCTACATTTTTACCAACAGAAGCGTTTTTTAAAAAAATACCAATTCCAACTACTGAAGAAAAACAAATAGATAATGCAGAAAAAAAACCAATTTTTCTTGCTTTATGTGGTTCCATTTATCTTCCTCCTTTTCAATTTGATAATAAAAATTAATCTTTTTTTCAATATGAAATTAAAAATTGAGTAACTAAAGTTATTACTAGCCCTATACAACCGACTATTACTAAAACATCGGCAACATTGAAAGTTCCATTATCAAATCAAGGAGTAAAAATAATATCTCTAACTCATCCAAAAGCTAATCTATCTATAGTATTTCCTAATGCTCCTGCAAAAATTAAACCAATAAATACACTATATCAAGTTGAATTAAAGAATAAAATAAAAACAATGCAACCAATTAAAATAAATACATTAAAGAAAGTAACTAAAGCAACATTAATTGT
>JAFWJI010000065.1 GCA_017511585.1 Mycoplasmataceae bacterium | reverse complement strand
TTAAATTACTTCAAAAAAATATTGATTATGTAATAAAAAAATTAGAATCTAGAAATTTTGATTCAGAACTTTTAGAGCAATTATCAATTAATATCAATGAAAGAAATAAATTAATTTTTGTTTTGAATGAAAAACAAGAAAAAAGAAATAAAATATCTTCTCTTTTATCAAAAAATCGAACTAAAGAATTAGTTGAAGAAGCTTCGTTAATTAAAAATGAAATTAAAGATCTAGAAAATAAAGTTGAAGTTTATCAAAAAAAAATAGATGAAATTTTACCTTTTATTCCTAACATTCCTCTTGATATTGTTCCTATTGGAAATGATGAAAAAGATAATAAAGAAATTTTGGTTAGACAAGATTTAGGTCGTGGTTTAGTTAAAAATGTAAAACCTCATTATGAAATTGCTGTTGAAAAATCAATAATAGATTTTGAAAGAGCTGTAAAAATGAGCGGAACTCGTTTTGCACTTTTTAAAAATAATGGTGCAAAATTAGTTAGAGCATTGGAAAATTTTATGTTAGATTTTCATTATAAAAATGGATATGAAGAAATTCTTCCACCAGTTATTGTAAGTTCTAATACTTTGTTTGGAACAGGTCAGTTGCCAAAATTTAAAGATGATTTATTCAAAATAGAAAATGAAGATTTATGACTTATTCCAACTGCAGAAGTTCCTGTTACAAATTATTATAATAATGAAATCATTGATTTATCTAATCCTAAAAAAATGACTTCTTATACTTTATGTTTTCGCTCTGAAGCAGGTTCAAGTGGTAAAGATACTAAGGGTTTAATTAGATCAAGACAATTTAATAAAGTAGAAATGGTTAAAATAACTTCAAAAGAACAAGCAATGGAAGAATTTGAATCTTGTGTTCAAGATGCTCAAAAAATTTTAGAATTACTTGAAATACCATATAGAAAAATAATTTTATGTACTGGAGATTTAGGTTTTAGTTCTTCAATTACTTATGATTTAGAATTATGACTTCCTTCAGAACAAAGATATCGTGAAGTTTCTTCGATTTCTTACTTTGGAGATTTTCAAGCAAGAAGAGCTAAAATAAGATATAAAAATGAAAACAAACAAATTGAATATGCTCATACAATTAATGGAAGCGGACTAGCAATAGATCGAGTTTTAGCTGCAATATTAGAACAGTATCAAAATCAAGATGGAACAATTGATATACCTAAAGTTTTAATTCCGTATATGAATGGAATAGAAAAAATATAATTTTTATGATAATATTTAATTAAAGTCAAAATTTAAATATAAAGCAATTTTATATTTAAATTTTTCTATTTTAAGGGGGTTCATATGTCAATTAATGATGATTCAAAAATTTTATTAACAAAAGAAGCTATTAAAGAATTAAGAGATGAATTAAAAATTCTTATAGAGGTTAAAAGACCAGAGGTAATTCAAGAAATTAAAGATGCTAGAGCTCAAGGGGATCTTTCAGAAAATGCAGAATATGATGCTGCTAGAGATAAGCAAGCTTTAATTGAAGATCGAATTTTAGAAATTGAAACTACATTAGAAAATGCTCAAGAAATAAAAGCTTATAAAAAAGATATAGTTTCAATTGGTTCTATTGTTGTTTTAAAAAATAAATTTTCTAATGAAAAAGAAACATATTCAATCGTTTCTACTTATGAAACAGATCCTTTTGAAAATAAAATATCAAATAAGTCTCCTTTAGCAACAGCTTTAATCGGAAAAACTAAAGGTGATGTTGTAATGGTTGAAGCTCCTATAAAATACGAAGTTGAAATACTAGATATTAAATAGAGTTTAATCAATTTTTATTAATTTAAAATATGAAAAATAAAGATAAAGATATGAATGAAATAATAAACCATTTAAAAACATTTGGTTTTGTTTTTCAATCATCTGAAATTTATGGTGGATTGTCAAATACTTGAGATTATGGACCTTTGGGTATTTTATTGATAAATAATATTAAAAAAAATTGATGAAAAAAATTTATCACTTTAGAGTCTAAAAATGTCGGATTTGATTCAAAAGTGATTTTAAATTCTAAGGTTTGACAATCTTCAGGACATTTACAAAATTTTGCAGACCCTTTAATTGAAAATAAAATTAATAATAAAAGATATCGTGCAGATCATATTTATGAAGAAATTACAAATCAAAATTCTAGTTCATTAACTGATAAAGAATTAGAAAATTGAATCAAAGAAAATGTTAAAGAATATGATAATAGCAAAACAGATTGAACAGAAATTAAACATTTTAATCTTATGTTTAAAACTGCGCAAGGAGTTGTAGAACAAACAAAAAATCAATTATATTTAAGACCTGAAACAGCTCAAGGTATTTTTATTAATTTTAATAATGTTCAAAGAGCAATGCGTTTGAAATTACCTTTTGGTATTGGACAAATAGGAAAATCATTTCGAAATGAAGTAACACCTGGAAACTTTATTTTTCGAACTAGAGAATTTGAACAAATGGAATTAGAATATTTTACTTTTCCAAATGATGATGAAAACGCTTATAAATATTATGTAGAAAAATCTAAAAATTTTATTTTAGATTTAGGAATAAATAAAGAATCGATTAGATTAAGAATTCATTCTGAAGATGAACTAGCTCATTATGCAAAAGCAACAACTGATATTGAATTTGAATTTCCATTTGGTTGAGGAGAATTAATGGGAATTGCTAATAGAACTGATTTTGATTTAAAGGCTCATAATAAGTTTTCAGATATTGAACTAAAGTATTTTGATCAAGAATCAAATCAAACAATAATTCCTTATGTTATCGAACCATCTGTTGGTGTTGATCGTTTAATGTTAGCAATAATTGTTGATTCTTTCTGTATTGAACAAATTGATCAAAAAGATTCTAGAATTATCATGAAATTAGATTATAAATTATGTCCATACAAAGTATGTGTTTTACCACTTGTTAAAGCTCAATCATTACAATCAAAAAAAATAATGGAATATTTAAATGAAAACGATATTGAAACAAATTTTGATGAATCAGGTTCAATTGGGAAAAGATATCGTCGCCAAGATGCAATAGGTACTTTTTGATGCATAACTTATGATTATGATTCTGATATTGATAATTCAGTTACTATTAGAAATAGAGATACCATGAAACAAGAAAGAATTAAAATTGATCAAATAATTGATTATATAAATAAAAATTCCAACACAAAATAGGAGGTTAGAATGAAAAGTATTAATGATATTGTAAAAAAAGTAGATATTGTTAATATTGTTTCATCTTTTGCAACTTTAAATAAATCAGGAACCTCTTTTAAAACAACATGTAATGTTCATTTAGATAGTAGCCCTTCTTTATTTGTTAATCCCAAAAAACAAATTTATAAATGTTTTGTTTGCGATCATGGTGGAGATGCTTTAGATTATTTAATGTGATCACAAAAATTTGATTGAAATCAAGCAATAGAATTTTTATTAAAAGCATCAGGTGAAGAAGTAGATAATTATAGACATTTTTTTCATAATAAAAGAGAATATTCAGAATTAGAAAAAAAACTATTAAAAGCTTCAAGTGATGCTTCTGATTTATTTAATTATTTTTTAAATATTTTTATAGAAGAAGATAATGATATTTTGGAATTTATAAAAAAAAGAAAACTTACAAAAGAACAAATTAATCAATTTAAATTAGGATATGCACCTTCTTTAGAAGAAAAAAATTATATTGAACAATTAGAAAAAAAATCAAATGAAAAATCAGTTTTAATTAATGCATCATTATTAAATGAAAATGGAACAAGACCTTTTTTTAATAAAAGATTGGTTTTCCCTATTTTTGATGAAGAAAATAATGTTGTAGCTTTTAGCGGAAGAAAAGTTTTAGAAAATATAGAAGCACCTAAATATATTAATTCCAAAGAATCATTAATTTTTAAAAAATCATCAATAATTTATAACTACAATAATGCCAAAAAGTATGAAGATTTAATCATAGTTGAAGGATTTATGGATGTTATATCTTTTTCAAAAATTGGATTTAATAATGTTGTTGCTTTAATGGGGACATCATTATCTTCTGAAATTATTAAAAAGTTAAAAAATCATAAAGAAATATTAATTTTTTTAGACAATGATCAAGCAGGAATAAAAGCTACTTTATCAATTGTTAAAGAATTTTTAAAAAATGGAATTAATGCTTTTATTTTAGAAAATAAATATTCTAAAGATGCTGATCAAATTATTAATGAAGAAAATGGCCAACAAAAAATATTAAATATTTTATCTTCAAAAATCAAAATGGTTGATTATATAATTTGATGTTTTTTTAAAGATGTTTCCAAAAATGATTATGAAAATATTAAAAAATCAATTATTGAATTATCATATTTTGTAAAAACCAATGATCAATTTATTAAATTAGAAATTATTGATAAACTTTCTCAAAAATTAGAAATTGATAAAAAATTAATTACTAGCTATTTTGATTTAAATTTGGTAAAATTTAAACAAATAGAAAATGAGGTTAATGTTGTTAATGATTCTTTATCCAAAAAGAGATTTGATAATTCATTAAATACAGTCAAATTATTAATATCTATTTGAAAAAACCCATCATTTATAGGTTTATTAAATATAGATGATATTTATTGACCAGAAGCTAAGTATAAAAAAATTTATAAAGATATAAAAAATTATTTTGAATCAAAACAAAATTTATCAAAAGAAACAATTATTTTTTTAGAAAATAATCAAAAAAAATTTAGTTCTAAAGAATCGTTAGCACAAAATAAAGCTTCTTTTAATGAATTGGTTTTAAGAACTAAAGAAGAATCTAATCAAAGAAAATTATTAGATATTAACAATTTAATGAAAAAAACGTCTAATGATATTCAACGTAAAGAATTGTTAAAAACAAAGTTAGATTTATTATCTAAGAGAAAGGATAAAAAATAATGGCTTCAACATCAAAAACAAAAAAATCAAAATTAGATGAACAAAAAAAATCATCAACTTTAACTAAGAAAAAAACAGAAAAAAAACCAGTATCAAAACCAACACCCAAAAAAACAACATCTTCTAAAAGTAAAATAAGTGCCAAAAAAACAACAAAGAAAAATACAAAAGATTATGATTTAGATAATGAATTTGGTTTTTTAGAAGAAAATTTTGATGATATTGAAAACAAAAATATTGCATTAATTATTAACATTGTTAAAAAAGAATTAGAAAAAAAACAGAAAAAAAACCCTGAAAAAAAATCTCTTTCTCAAATGGAAGTTATGCAATTATTTGATAAAAAGAAAATAGATATTTCAGAAGAAATAGATGAAATTTTTCAACATTTAATGTTAAAAAAATTAATGAGTGATGATATTGAAAATGATTTAAATGATTATGTTGATGAAAAAGAGATTTTTAAACAAATAAGCAATGAAAAATTTAATAAAAAGGAAGATTTAGATTCTGGTGAATTAACAATGGAATTTGAAAATGATGATTCATCCTATGATACAGAAATTATTAATCAATTTTCACATAATGATGAATTAGAAGATTATAATGGCGATGATGAAAATTACTATTATGATGATTCATATGAAGAAGAAACTGAAGAATACGATGAAGAAGAAGGTGAAAAAGACGAAAATAATGAGTTTGTTTTTGAAGATTATTCAAGTTTAGTTGAAAATACAAGTTTTTCTAAAGAAAATAGAAAAATCCAATCTTCTGATCTAAAAAATAAATTATCTGAAACAAATGATATTGTTAAATGATATATGAGATGAATTGGTAAATATGGTAATTTATTATCAGCAGAAGAAGAATTGCAATTAGCAAAAGATGCTGAACAAGAAGGAAGAAAAGGAAAATAAGCAAGAGATCAATTAATTAAACATAATTTAAGACTTGTTATAAATAATGCAAAAAAATATAAAAATCGTGGATTGTCTTTTATTGATTTAATTTCTGAAGGTAATTCAGGAATTATGAAAGCTGTTCAAAAATATGATTGAAGAAAAGGATTTAAATTTTCAACATATGCAACTTGATGAATACGTCAAGCAATTACAAGAGCAGTCGCTGACCAAGCAAGAACAATTAGAGTTCCAGTTCACATGGTAGAAACAATTAATAAGATTATTAAAATAAGAAGACAATTACAACAAGAATTAGGGAATATGCCAACAGATGAACAAATCGCCGAAAGATATGGTGGTGATTTTACTACAGAAAAAGTTAGATACATTAGAAGAATAAATATCGATCCAATTTCATTAGATAAAACAATTGGAAAAGGAGAAGATTCTTCTATTAGTGATTTTATAAAAGACAATAATGTCATAAGTCCAGTTGATTATGCTGCTCAAGAACAATTATCAGAGATTTTAAATAAAATGATTGATAAGAATTTAACAGAAGAAGAAAAATCAATAATTCAAATGAGATATGGAATTGGAGAAGATGCCAAAGGAAATAAAATAAAGGTTCACACTCTAGATGAAATTGCTAAAAAATTAGGAACTTCAAAAGACAAAGTAAGACAACAAGAGCAAAAAATTTTGCGTAAATTAAAAAAACAACCTTTATCAGAAATGAAAAAAATTAAAGAATTTATTAATTAAACCAGTAAGAAATCTAAATTATGCCAAATAGAAATGAACATGGTTGTCCTGGAGTTGTGTATAGAATAGATTCGAGACCACCCGAAGTGATATTTGAAGAAGGTTTTCAAACTTGAGGTAATAACAGAAATTTTTTTGATCACATTTTAGGTTATTCTTTAGGTGATGATATCCCTGAACAAAGAAGATCAGGAATTATTTCGACTTCTGATTCGCCAGATTCTAGTATAAGATTTTTTGGTAGTATGATGAATAATCCAATGGATGATGACATGGAATATTATCTATATGAAATAAGAGCTGATGAAAATGTATATAGCGCACTTAGAACAGCTAGTTTTTATCAACAAAGAATAGCAACTGGTTTAATTAGTCCTTTTGAAGAAACTATTTTAGAGCAAATGATTGATACTGTTGATGCTATTTTTCATGAGTTTGCTTATCAAAGAGAATGATTTAATGTCGGAAATATTCCAAGAGAAAGAGTTCGTTCGGCATGAAGAGTTGATTCTGTAAGAATTAATCCTGATCATATTAGACATCAAGTGGATACAGTTTATTACACGCCTAGAATTAATGAACCAGAAATTTTCAATCCTAATTTTGTTCAAGCAAATACATTTGCAAATAATTTAGCTTATACTGAAGGTGCTCAACATGATACTCCTTCAACAGTTTCATTACCATCAGAATTAGTTGAATCAAGCACAGATGGTGATGTTAGTGCATCTTTAGGTTTTGCATGTTCTCCTGAATTTCACTCTTCTAAAAGACATAAAAGATCAATTGAACAAATGAAAATAGAAAAAATGTATTGTTACTTTGATAATAAAGAAAAACAACCAAAACGTTTTAAAATCAATTCTGAAATTAAAAAACCTTTTATTTTTCGAAAACATTTTGAAAATAAAATGTATTTAGTTGGCGAAAAAACAAATGAAGAATTTGTTTTATCATTTAAAAATGATTTAACTACCAAAACAAATGAAGCGACATTAGAAATTATTTCAAATGTTAATCAATGTCCAAATTTTATTTATGATGTGTATCAAAATTTTACTTGAAAAAGTCCACAAAAAGAATTTTCATATTCTTTAACACCTATTTATATTGGATATCAAAATCGTTATAAAGTAGCTTATTCAATTTCTTCTACTAATAATGATTCTCAAAAATGAAGATTAAAAAAAATTTTTTCAAACAATCAAAAAACTTTATTTAGAATTGAAAATATAGATATAAAGAATTTTTCTCTTTTTAGAGAAAAAACAACTAATAAAATTTATTTAAAAAACATATCAGATAAAATAAAAGATCAAGATAGATTTGAAGAATTATTTTTAGTTTTATCAAAAAATAGATGTGATTCATGCATCCTTTTACAACAAAGACCTAGAACTCAATTAGTGGATATTGGTTTATCTTGATTTTTAGATAATCAAAATTATGTTCCTGTTCCAGAAACAGGTTGATCAAAAGAATCAAAAATGTTACAAAATACATTTTTTTATGATTTAAATACATACAAGATAATTTATATTGACAAAAATGAAGAAGTATCTGCTTTGTATAATGCAAGAACTACTTCTTATTGAGATTGGATTAGATGAATAAAAAATGATTTAAAAACAACTGAAGACAAAAGGCTTCAATGATATTTTCAAAATATAAATTGAGATGCTGATAAAGGAATTAATTTTAGAAATATAAATTCTTTTCATGAAAATGATTATTTAAGAGTAATAATTAGTGGTTCTAAATGAGGTGGATTTTATACTGTAAATTCTTCTGTTGATAGAAATTCGGTTGCATTATTTAGAATAAACAAAACAGCAGATATTTAAAATTAATAAATCTTTTAAATAATTATTTATTTTAAATAATTAAGTAAAATTAGATTTATATATTTTGTTTAGATGCAAAGATAAATTTAAGGGGTTTTGTAATAGTATGATAGAAGTAAGAAATTTGTCAAAAGTATTTATAGATAAAAAACTATTCCAAGATGTAAATTTAAAATTTATAGAAGGAAATACATATGGAATTATTGGTGCAAATGGAGCTGGTAAATCAACATTTTTAAAAATACTTTCAGGAGAAATAGAACCAACTTCTGGTAGTATTTTTGTTGAAAAAAATCAAAGAATTTCAGTATTAGAACAAGATCACTTTAAATATAATGATTATAATGTTACAGAACTTGTAATTTTAGGTAATGAAAAATTAAGTAAAATTCAAGAAGAAAAAAATGCAATTTATATGGATCCTTCTTCTTCTGAAAAAGATTATGCAAGAGCTGCAGAATTAGAAGAATTATTTGGTCAAATGGGTGGATGAAATGCTGAAAATGATGCTCATGTTTTATTGAATGCATTAGGAATACCTAAAGAAAAATTTTCATATCAAATGAAAGATTTAAAATCAACCGAAAAAGTTAAAGTACTATTAGCAAAAGCATTATTTGGAAATCCAGATATTTTAATTATGGACGAACCAACAAACCATCTTGATCTTAAATCAATTAAGTGATTAATTAATTTTATTAATGATTACCAAAAGATAGTAATAGTTGTTTCTCATGATAGTGATTTTTTAGATGAAATTTGTACTAATATAGTTGATATTGATTTTGGAAAAGCAAAAATGTTTACTGGGAATTATTCGTTTTGAAAAGAATCATCTCAGTTGATGGCTGAGTTGCAAAAACAATCAAATTTAAAAAAACAAGATCAAATTGAAAAATTAAAAGCATTTATTGCTCGTTTTTCAGCAAATGCTTCTAAATCTAAACAAGCAACTTCTAGAAAAAAAGCATTAGAAAAAATAGAATTAGAAGAAATTATTCCTTCAACTAGAAAATATCCTTTTATTAGATTTGAAATAAATAAAAATCCTGGTAAACAAATTTTAGAAGTTGAAAATTTAGGTTATAAAGATGTAAATGGTGTTCAATTATTTGATAATGTTTCTTTTTCGCTAAAACCAGGTGATAAGTTAGCTTTGATTGGTGAAGATGATATTGCTAAAACTAAATTTTTAGAAATATTAGCTGGTAAAGAAGGAAAATTTACTGGTTCATTTAAATGAGGTTCAACAATCAAACCCGAATATTTTCCTTCTGATAATTCTGATTATTTTAAAGATGATATGCAAATGATTGATTGATTACGTTTGTGACCTATTGAAAATGAAACAGAAGAAAGAAAAGATATTTCCGATCAAAGAATGAGAGCTTTTTTAGGGAAAATGCTTTTTAGTGGAGATAGTGTTTTTAAAAATGTTAAAAATCTTTCTGGTGGCGAAAAAGCTAGATTGATGTTTTCAAGAATGATGTTAATTGATTCAAATGCAATCATTTTTGATCAACCTTTAGATCATTTAGATACTGAAAGTATTGATGCAGTTATTGAATCAATTAATAAATACAATTCAGTAGCAATTTTTACAACATATAATCGTG